>JAEDOE010000220.1 GCA_016302095.1 Anaerovibrio sp.
GGAAGGCATTGAGCCGGAAAAGGCCTTGCAGGATTTTCTGGATTTTGCCAGGGGCTGCGTAGTGGTGGGGCACAACGTGGTGTTTGACCTGACTATTTTAGCCAGCCAGCTGGCAAGGCTGGGGCTGAAGCCTCTGGAGATACCTGCTTTTTATGATACCCTGGATATTTTCCGCCGCTTTTATCCCCAGCTGCCCAATCACAAGCTGGAATTTCTGGGGGAGCATTTTCATGTGGGGCACAAGTCCACCCATGATGCCTTTGACGATATCTGTGCTACCGGGGAAATCCTGCTTTATGCGGTGAAGCATGATATACTGCCGGTGAGGGATGTGCGCCGGAGCCTAATCAGCAGGCATATCAGGAATTTTGCGCCACTGGCAGAGGCAGTCAATGGCCTGCGGTGCAAGCTGGCGGACATGCGCCCCGGGCGGATGGTGGTTGAGACCATAACTCGGCTGGGCATTGATAAGTATTATCAGCGGGAGCCGGGCCGTATGGAAAACCTGAGGAATCTGGTGCGGCAGGCCCGGCAGCTGGACAAGGCGGAGCTGTCCGGCTATGATGCCATGCAGGGCTTTTTACGGCTGACATCCCTTTCCAATACGGAGCTGGACCTGATGCTGCAGGAAAAGCCCAGGATTCCGATTATTACGGTGCATCAGGCCAAGGGCTCGGAGTTTGATACGGTCTTTATGGCAGGCTTGCAGGAGGGGGTATTTCCCAGCAAGATTTCCCTTGCCAATGAGTCCCTGGATGAGGAAGCGCGGCTCTTTTATGTGGGCATCACCCGGGCGCGGCAGCGGCTGTACCTAACGGCAGCTATTGAGCGGGGCAGCGTTCCCTGCCGGTTTATCAATGCCATACCTGATGAGTTTCTGGACAGGGAGCCGTGAGGGAAATATGTATTATGTATATAAAAGGGCAGGTGGCTGGACTTTTTCTGCCATATGTGATAAATTTTAGGGTGAAATTTTGTAAAATTTTTGTAAAAAGGAAGTGTTTATCAGTATGTCGGGAAATGACCGCGTTATCCGTGTGGATCAGAGGCCGCCTATTCAAAAGACGATTCCTCTGAGTTTGCAGCATCTTTTTGCCATGTTTGGCTCTACGGTGCTGGTGCCGATTTTGTTCAATGTCAATCCAGCTACAGTCCTGCTGTTCAATGGTATTGGCACGCTTTTATACCTGTTTTTGTGCAAGGGCAGGATACCGGCGTACCTGGGCTCCAGCTTTGCCTTTATCTCCCCTGTGTTTGCGGTGCTGTCCCAGTACAGCTATGAGGCGGCGCTGGGTGGCTTTATTGCTGTGGGTATTGTCTTTGTGCTGGTGGGACTGCTGATCAGGGCTGTGGGAACTGATTGGATAAATTTCATTTTTCCACCGGCGGCCATGGGTGCCATCGTGGCGGTAATCGGCCTGGAGCTGATGCCGGTAGCGGCTGGCATGGCCGGCCTGACTGCCAAGGAGCCTGATAGCAATGCGATCATCGTATCTGTGCTGACCTTGGCCATTACCCTGTTTGCCCAGGTGGCTTTCCGGGGCTTCTTGCAGATTATCCCGATTCTCATCGGCATCGTTTCAGGTTACGTTATTGCCCTGGCATTTGGCATCGTGGATTTGAGCATAGTGGAGAAGGCACCGTGGTTCTCACTGCCGACAATATATACGCCGGAGTTTAACTTTAATGCCATCTGCATTATCCTGCCTGCGGCTCTGGTGGTGATTGCCGAGCATGTGGGGCATCTGATTGTTACCGGCAACATTGTGGGGGCGGATCTGACCAAGGACCCGGGGCTGGACCGTTCCATCATCGGCAACGGCCTGTCCACCATCCTGTCCGGCTTTTTCGGCTCCACGCCGAACACCACTTATGGCGAGAACATCGGCGTGCTGGCCATGACAAAGGTATTTAGTACCTGGGTTATTGGCGGTGCGGCTGTGTTTGCCATTCTGCTGTCCTGCTTCGGCAAGCTGGCAGCTGCTATCCAGAGCATTCCGGCGCCTGTTATGGGCGGTGTGTCCATGCTGCTCTTTGGCGTTATTGCCGCCTCCGGCATCCGCGTGCTGGTGGAGAGCAAGATTGATTACAACAATCCTGTCAATCTGATGCTGACGGCAGTTGTGCTGGGTGTGGGTGTCAGCACCGCAAGCATCACCGTCGGCACTGTCACTTTGAGCGGCATGTCCCTGGCAACTGTGGCAGCTATTGTGCTGAGCGTGTGCTTCAATCTCATCAAGAAAATCCACGGTGAGAATTGATAAGATTGGATTCACATTCGATGGAAGTTTAATGGATATTTGATGAATATTTAATGAGAGTTGAGCTATGAACGTAACGTATAAGGTTTCACTTGCAGGACTTTCAGGAGAAAAAGCTCTGGCCCCTGTATCGGTCAGGGCTTTTCTTCGGCAAAAATGCGGCTTTTCCCACGGCTTGTGGCGGAGGCTGAAATGGAACGGCACCCTGCTGGTCAATGGGGAGGAAGTCCGGGCTGCTACGGCTGTGGTAAGGGACGGGGATGTGGTTACCTGCCGGATTGCGGAAAGCTCCAGCCTGGCAGCTACGCCTATGCCGCTG
The DNA here is from genome assembly GCA_016302095.1 of Anaerovibrio sp. Classification (GTDB taxonomy): domain Bacteria; phylum Bacillota; class Negativicutes; order Selenomonadales; family Selenomonadaceae; genus Anaerovibrio. The sequence goes on from JAEDOE010000220.1 coordinate 2,581, forward strand.
GATATCAGGTATGAGGACGAGTACATGATTGTCCTCAACAAGCCTGCCGGTGTGCTGGTGCATCCTACCGGCGGCGACTATGACAACACCTTGGGCAACGGGCTGCTGCATTATTATCGCCGGACGGGGCAGGAGATTGATTTTCATCCTGTGCACCGCCTTGACCGCAATACCACCGGGCTGGTACTGGTGGCAAAGCAGCCTCAGCTGCAAAATGCCCTGACACAGGGAAATGGAGGCAAGTTTTTTCATCGGAGCTATGTGGCTGTCATAGAGGGGGAAATGCCTTTGCCTGCTGGAACAATTGACCTGCCTATTGCCAGGCATCCTGACAGCATCATCCAGAGGATTTGCAGCCCGGAGGGGCAGGTGGCGGTGACGCACTACCGCACCTTGGCACGCCGCGGGGGCAGGTCACTTTTGTGGCTGGAGCTGGAGACGGGGCGCACCCATCAGATACGGGTGCATCTGGCGGCTATGGGGCATCCCCTGTTGGGGGATGATTTGTATGGGGGTGATACCTCCGTCATGAAGCGGCAGGCTCTCCATGC
>JAEDOE010000221.1 GCA_016302095.1 Anaerovibrio sp.
TTGGGGGCACGCTGGAAAATGTCATTGTTTACAACGATGAGGGCTGGATGAATCCTCTGCTATATCCTGACGAGCTGGTGCGTCACAAGATTCTTGATTTGGTGGGGGATTTGCGGCTTGCCGGTATTGTCCGGGGGCATTTTGTGGCTGTCAAGTCCGGCCATGCGCTTAATACGGCTATGTCCAAGCTTCTAAAAGAAAAGCTTGGTAGATGATACATGCAGAAATAAACAATTTATAATGGAAGAAGGTTTTTTTATATGGTATTGGAAATTGATGAGATAAAGAAAATATTGCCGCATCGTGCGCCTTTCCTGCTGGTAGACCGCATTATTGAGATTGACCCGTTTAAGTCTGCTGTGGGCATCAAGAATGTAACCTACAATGAGCCTCAGTTCCATGGTCATTTCCCGCACAAGGCCATTATGCCGGGGGTGCTGATTTTGGAGGCGATGGCGCAGGTAGGCGGCATTGCCATGCTTTACCCGGAGGAGAACCGCGGCAAGATTGCCCTGTTCGGCGGCATGGACAATATCAAGTTCAAGAAGATGGTAGTGCCTGGGGATCAGATGATCATGAAGGCGAATCTTTTGAAGGTGCATGGCGACTACGGCAAGCTTCATGCAGAGTCTTATGTGGACGATGTGCTGGCAGCACAGGCCGATTTTACCTTTGCTTTGCAGAGGCCGGAGGATTAAGCTGAAAAAACAAGCTAATACAAGAAATTCTTAGTATTCCTGTGAAAATGGCTAAATATGAAGGAATATAGCAGTCAGCTTTTTGCGAGTAACTGGTGACTGTATGTAGGATATTAGGTGTACTGACGATAAGCTGATTCGGGAGTACTAAAGGAGTTGGGATAAATGGCGGATAACTTTGATGTTACTGCAAAGATACATAATTTTGCTGTGGTTCATCCAAATGCAAAAATTGGTAAAAATGTAGAAATAGGGCCTTTTACTGTTATTGGTGAAAATGTAGAAATAGACGAGGGAACTATTGTAGGGCCAAGCGTGGTGATTACCGGCTGGACAAAGATTGGCAAGGACTGCCATATTTTCCAGGGGGCTTCCATTGGTGAGGAGCCTCAGGACTTGAAATTTGCCGGGGAAAAGAGCTACACTGTCATCGGTGACAGGACGAAAATCCATGAGTTCTGCACCATTCATCGGGCTACCGGTGAAGGGGAATACACCCGCATCGGTGATGACTGCCTTTTGATGGCCTATGTGCATGTAGCCCACAACTGCGTGCTGGGCAACAATGTCATCATGGCAAATGCCGCCATGGTGGCAGGCCATGTAGTGGTGGAGGACAGGGCGATTATCGGCGGCAAGGCCGGTGTTCACCAGTTTGTCCGCGTGGGCAAGCAGTCCATGATCAGCGGCATGTCCAGGAACATCCATGATGTAGTGCCGTACACTATCGTTGACGGCTTCCCTGCCCGTGCCTGCGGCCTGAACAGCGTGGGGATTGCCAGGGCGGGCATAGCACCTGCCAACCGTCGCAGCATCAAGCAGGCATACCGCCTGCTGTATCGTTCAGGGCTGCGCCTCAGCGAGGCGATTGAGGCAATTGAGCAGGATGTGGAATCCTGCCCTGAAGTAGAGCACATGCTGCAATTCCTGAGAAATGCCGATCGGGGCATCTGCCGTCCGGCAGGCCACAGCGGCGACAAGAAGAAGGACGATGCAGAGGAATAATACACAAGCTCATTCATTTGGAGGATGATTGCTTATATGGAAAAAATTGGATTGCTGGCAGGTGTGGGCAGGCTGCCTGTAGAATGTGCCAGGGCGGCAAAGGCTATGGGCTATGAGGTGTATGCTGTAGGCCTGATTCCGGGGGTGGAGCCGGAGCTGAAGGAGTGCACCGCTGACTATACGGATATCAGCGTGGCGCATTTGCAGGCGATTATAGACTATCTGAAATCAAAGGGCGTAACCAAGGTTACCATGCTGGGCAAGGTTACCAAGGAGCTTTTGTACAGCGGCCAGCATGCCGCTCCTGACATGCGCATGCTGGGGCTGATGTTTTCCCTGCCTGACCGCAAGGATGATACGTTGATGCTGGCTTTTGTCAGGGAGCTTGCCAAGGACGGGCTGGAGGCCTTTGACCAGACTGCCCTCATCCGTTCCCTGATGCCGAAGCCTGGCGTTTTGACCAAGCGTCAGCCTACGGAGCAGGAGCTTCAGGATATGGAGTTCGGCATGAGGATGGCACGGGAAATTGGCCGATTGGATGTGGGGCAGACCGTTGTTGTCAAGCAGCAGGCAGTGATGGCACTGGAAGCCATCGAGGGGACTGATGCCTGCATCCGCCGTGGCGGAGAGCTGGCACGGGGCGGTGCCGTTGTGGCAAAGACTGCCAAGCCGAACCAGGACCTGCGGTTTGACGTGCCTGCTGTAGGGCTGAAGACCATGGAAATCATGGTGGAGGTCGGCGCGAAGGCACTGGTTATCGAGGCTGGCAGGACACTGCTGGTAGAACAGGACAAGGTTATAGCTTTGGCTGAGGCTCATGATATTGCTATTGCAGCAATGGAATAAGAGACTTTGGACGCGGCGGATACGTCTTTGTATTCTCGCGTCTTTTGTGTGTTTTTTTGAGGGATTTTATGAAGATAATGCTGTCAGCCGGGGAAGCATCCGGCGATTTGCACGGGGAAAGCCTTGCCCGTGCCATGCAGAAGCTGCAGCCGGGCGTTGAGCTGGTGGGCTTTGGGGGACCGAAAATGGCAGGTGCCGGTGTCCGCCTCTGTGCAGATATGCGGGAATATAGTATAATGGGCGTATGGGAGGTCATCAAAAATCTCAGGCGGATTTTTGGGCTGCTGAAGAAATTGCAGGAGTTTATGGCGGCGGAAAAGCCTGACCTTCTGGTACTGATAGATTATCCGGATTTCAATTGGCGTTTGGCGGCAAAGGCAAAAGCCATGGGAATACCGGTCTTTTCCTATATTCCGCCTTCGGCATGGGCGTGGCGCAAGGGCAGGGCAAAGAAATGCGCGGCTCTCGCGAATGAGCTGGCGGCGATTTTTCCTTTTGAGCTGCCTGTGTATCAGGCAGCAGGGGCGAATATCTCCTTTCAGGGAAATCCCCTGCTTGATACGGTAAAATCATCTATGAGC
>JAEDOE010000222.1 GCA_016302095.1 Anaerovibrio sp.
TTACAAGCAGAGTTAGTTGCATAAACATCAGCAGTTGCAAATTTTGTCAGCTACCCGGCTCCCCCTTTTCAGGCTTGCTCGTAAAGCAGGATTAGTTGCTACAGCTTCATACTAACTGAATATCGTGGTATTATTTTGTTGTATCTGTTCAGACAAGAAAGGGATGGGTTGCGGCATGTGCCATCAGAAACCTTTGTTGTGCCTCGGTGCTTAGCAATTCGCAAGCCGTCAGGCGCAGCGAGAGCTTAGCATCCGCTAGGCACAACTAGGAGCGAGAGCGTGTTTCTGAGGGTACTGCCGTAGACCATCCCATTTTTAATCTGAACAGAGTGCACGAATCAACAAAACTCATCCGTTAATGTTCCAAAAGTCTCGAACTTTCACGGCGACAAACTTAAATTTTTCCCTTGAGGTCATGATCTGTCATGGCGCATACCACGGAATCAGACCAGACATTCTCAGCTGTTTCTATCATATCTATGATAGTGAAAATAGGCAGGATGATGCCCATAATGCCCAGAGGCACCCCCAGTGAGGACATCAGGGACAACGTAAGGAAATAGCAACCCATCGGCACACCGGCGTTGCCCACTGCCGCCAGCACAGCCACAAACAGCCAGGTAATCATGGTGCCCACAGTCAGCTCAATACCTGCATTCTGCATCACAAACAGGGAGGTTACCAGTATAAATGCCGCACAGCCATTCATGTTGATAGTTGTGCAGATTGGCAGTACGAAGCGGGACACCTTGGTATTGACCTTGAGATTGTTCTCAGCAGATGCCAGAGTTACCGGCAGAGTACCGGCAGAGCTCTTGGTGAAAAGCGCCACGGCAATGGCCGGGGACATCTGGCGGAACACGTGCAGTGGATTCAGCCCACGCAGGAGCAGGAACAGCGGCAGGACAATAAAGAACTGTATCGCATTGCCTCCCAGCACCACTGCCACATACTTGCCAAGAGAGCCTACAATCACGCCCGCCTCAATCTGGGCAGACAGCTGGGCGGCAAAGGCCAGGATGCCCAGAGGCAGCACATAAAGAATACCGCGAATCATGGTAAACAAAAGCTCCTGCAACCCCTTGATGCCCTTCAAAAGCACCGCACGGTTCTCCGTCTCCGGCATAAAGGCCAGCCCCAGCCCGGCAAAGGCGGCAATCAGCAGCACTGACAGCACGTTGCCTGCCAAGAAAGGCTGCAGCATATTATTCGGGATAACAGACAGGAAATGCTCATAATAAGAAAGCTTCTCCAGCTTCTGAGGCACATCTGCAGCCCCTGCCCCCACAACATCTGCCGGCAGGTTGCCAGGAGCAATCACATTGTACAAAATCAGTCCAACCAAAGCCGCCGAGAAAGTAGTCAGCAGGGTATAAGTAACTGCACGGGCAAAAATCCTGCCGGTTTCCTTCCTGCTGCCCAAATCAGCCAAGGTGGTAATCACCGCCAAAGCAATAGTCGGCACGGCAATAAACTGGAACAGCCGCGTAAACACTGTCGCAATAAAATCAAATAATCCATTCAGGGATGCAATCTGCAGCCAGCCCAGAATACCGCCTGCAATCAGGGCACTGAACCACAGCACCAGCTGCTTTTTCTGAGCCCCGGCATCATTTTTCGCCATAGCTTCCCGGGCAGTCTCTGCCACTGAAGCCCTTTTGCTATTATCAGCCATACAAAAAACCTTCCTTCAATAAATATAGTGATAACATATATAAAAACTATGATTTATACTTTACCACAACATTCCGGTTATGTCAAATCTTTATCCTTGCCAATGAAAAGCGGCACAGGCAGCTACCATTACAGTAACCCCCTATGCCGCCTGAAAAGCCGAAAATAATCAAGTTTTAGACATCATCAGCAATCCAACATAGCCAAAGACTATTAACACGCAATATCATTAGAATCAGTCAATATATCAGGCAATACCCGTTACCATGTAGAAAATCACGCACAGGAACGGCACCAGGAACTTCATGCCCATGAGAATGGCAATATCACCATAGGAATCCTTGTGGCTCAGTCCGCAGATGGCCAGCATGGTAACCAAGGCACCACAGTGAGGCACCGGGTCAATACCGATAGAAGAAATAGCTACAATACGGTGCAGCACCTCCAGCGGAATCCCTGCCTGAGCAGCCATAGCCGCCCACTGGTCACCCAGCATGGAAAGGGCAATAGTCAAGCCGCCGGAAGCAGAGCCGGTAAAGCCGCACATAACATTGGTAGTCAGCACCGCGGAAAACAGCGGGCCGCCGCCAAAGTCAAGGTTCAGCAGCAAATCCTTGATAACCACGAAGCCTCCCAGGCTGACTACAACGCAGCCGAAGGCATAGCCGGAAGCCACATTCAAAACCGCACTGCATGAAGAAACCGCCGAGCCGTTGATGGTAGTCATCATGCCCTCAGTGATGCGCAGATGCCTGCGGGCAATAATCGCTGCTGCAATACTGCTCAAAATCAGGGAAATTGTAATGGACCAGCCAGCGGAAATCTTTGCCACAGAACCAGCCAGCAGGCTGATCTTCAAAGGTGCCAGGGACTCCAGGGCACCCTGGTCCCAATGAAACGCCCAATCCCAGTTAAATGGGTTGGAAAGGAAAACATTCAGACCAATAACCATAATCAAAGGAATAACGGAAACCTTCCAATTTGGATTCGGAATCTTGTGCCTGCGCTGGCTGAACTCAATGTGACGGCCATAACCCTCACCGGCAGCCTTCAGCCGCTTGGCCCGGAAGGAAATCCAGCCCCAGCCCATTAGCAGGAACACCACGCTGGCAAAGATGCCGATGCCCATGCCGGACCAGGTGGAAGTACCGAAATAAGAAGAAGGAATAATATTCTGAATCTGAGGCGTACCCGGCATAGCCACCATGGCAAAGGAAAAGATACCCATCCACAATGCCGCCGGCAGAAGGCGCTTCGGAATATCTGCCTTCTTGAACACTACCGCACCAAAAGGATACATTACAAAAGCAACAACGAACACGCTCAGGCCGCCGTAGGTCAGGGCACCGCAGCCCAGAAGCACCGCCAGCACTGCCCTCTTTTCGCCAAGCAGCTCAATAATCTTGCCTGCAACCGAGGCAGCCATGC
>JAEDOE010000223.1 GCA_016302095.1 Anaerovibrio sp.
TAGTCAAACTTCTCCACAGCCTTGATCAGGCCCAGGTTGCCCTCCTGAATCAAATCCAGGAACAGCATGCCCCTGCCCACATAACGCTTGGCAATGCTTACCACCAGGCGGAGATTTGCCTCTGCCAGTCGCTTCTGAGCCTCGGAACCGTCATTAATATCGGAGTTCAGCTGCTTCATTTCCTCCGCATCAATAGTCTTCAGTGGAATTTCCAGCTCCTCCAGATCGGCATTATACTGGCGATAGCTCTTGCTGTCATTTTCCTCCGGGTCATCCTTGATGCCGTGCATCTCCCGCAGGGCCTTGACCATCTCATTGTCATCCCCCAGCATGGAGGTTGCCACCACGCTGTTGTTCACACCCAGCTTCCTTGCCAGCTTGCCCACGGTCAGCACCTTGCCAGGATTGCGCAGGTATGCCTTTATATACTTGTCAGCCCGGATGCGGCGCTCGGCACGGACACCTGCCTCCATATCCGTGGCAAGATGGATTTCCTCCTCGGCAGTCAGAAGGGGCACCCGGCCGATTTCCTTCAGGTACATGCGCACCGGGTCATCAATATTGATGCCCTCCGGCACGCTGAGGTCCACATCCGTATCTACATCCTGCAGCTCCTCGTCCTTATCCAGATCCTCCGGCGTAAGGTCTGCATCATCCGCAATCTCCACGCCCTTCTTGCCAAAATTCTCAAACAGGGCCTCAATCTCATCCGGGGAAATATCCTGCTTCTGCAGCGCCTCCACTACCTCACCGTAGGTCAGGGTGCCGCCATTGCGCTTGCCCTTTTCCAGCAAATCCGCAATAATCATGCCACTGCTCTGCTTCGCTTCACGAAGGCCGCTGTCCGCAGCCTCCCTGGCGGCTGCTGGCTTCTTGGCAGTCCTTCTGGCGGCAGCACCTGTCTTAGAGCTCATCTTCTTTTTCTCCTTAACATCAGCCATCGAGCTTCCTCCCTTTCTCCAGCATCAGTAAATCTAAGCTAGCTATCACGTTATAATTCATCCATTTCATTTTTAATCTTCTGGAGCAGGGCCAGCTCCTCAATGTAGCCCTTCTGCCCCTCACGGCTGAGCCTGTCCGCCCTCAGGCGGTGCAGCTCAAACTGGCTGTGCAGGTAATGCTTCCGCAAAAGCCTGGCACACTCCTCATACAGCCCCATCAAATCCTGCTGGGACTGCTCCTCCACCAGGGCACGGGACAGCTCCTCTACAGCCTGCTCCCCCAGGCTGCCAAACTGCATGACATCCGTAAGCTCCTCACCCCGGTCAAGCATTTCCTTCATCCGGCGCAGGACAGAGCCCTGCACCTCATCAGGCACAGCATCCAGCGGCACCATGCCGGCAAAATGCTCCAGCACCACCGGCTCCTGCCAGACAGCCCGCAGCACAACCCTGCCGGCACGCCTGCAGGCATCATCCGCCCGCCGCTGTACAGGCCTTGCCGCTCTTTCCTGCTCCTGGAACTGAGACTGATAGCTGCCATACCTGCCACGCTGCTGGCGGTTCAATTCATTCATCAGCTCATTCTCAGCCACCCCCAGAATCTGGGCAGCCCTCGCCACATAGGCATTTCTCTGTGCCATATTCTTCAGCCCGGACAGCACCGGCAAAATCTTTGCCATGGCCTGCAGCCTGCTTTCCAGACTATTCAAATCCATATCCCTGACAATGTACTGCAGCTGGAACTCCACCATGGGCAAAGCTCCCTGGATGACCTTCTGGAACTCCTCCGCCCCATGCTTTCTGATAAATTCATCCGGATCCTTGCCATCTGGCATCTGCACCACTTTTATCACGGCATTCTCCATCTCCCTGGCCACCTCAATGGCACGGAAAATGGCATTCTGCCCTGCCTCGTCACTGTCATAGCAAAAATAAATCTCAGGCGCATACCGCAGCAGCTTCTTGCACTGCTCCCGGGTAAAGGCTGTCCCCAGGGATGCCACCACGTTCCTGATACCGGCGGCATACACGGAAATCACGTCCATGTACCCCTCCACCACCAGGGCAAAGCCCGCCTTCTCAATATGGCGGTACGCCTTGTCCAGGCCGAAGAGCAGCTGCCGCTTGTTAAAAAGGACAGTCTCCCTTGAGTTCAGGTACTTGGCCTGCTCCTGCTGGGAGCTCTCAATAATCCTGCCCCCGAAGCCCACAATCCTGCCCCGGTCATCCCGGATAGGTATCATCACCCGGTTCCTGAACCTGTCAAACAGGCCTCCCCCCTGCCTCTGCCGCGCCAAATCGCACTCCACCAGGAGCTCCGGGCTGATGCCCCTCTGCACAAAGGCAGAAGAAAGCTTGTCCCAGGCATCCGGGGCAAACCCCAGGGAAAATTCCTTGATTGTCTCCTCGTCAATTCCCCGCTGGTGAAAATACGCCAGCCCTTTCTTACCGTATACGGTCATAGTAAGGCAATTGTGAAAGAAATTCCCTGCCAGCTTGTTTACCTGCCGCAGCTCCTCGATATGCTTCTCCCTGGCAAGCTGCTCAGGCGTCTGCTCCCGGCGGGGCAGCGGTATGTTCAAATCCTCCGCCACCCTGGCCACGGCATCATAATAGGGGATATTCTCATACATGGAGATAAACTTGAAAACATTTCCCCCGGCATGACAGCCAAAGCAGTAAAAGAAACCATCATCAGGCTTGACGGAAAAGGAGGGCGTCTTCTCGTTGTGAAAAGGACAGCAGCCCCAGTACCTGTCACCCTTTTTTTTCAGGGACACATAGCCTGAGATAATCCTCACAATATCAGCAGAAGCCCGCACCTTGTCCACGAACTCCCTGGATATCATTCCACGCTCAGACATCGAACCGCCTCCGCCACCTTTCCGACTTGCACGCCTGCAAATTTTACAAATATGTTACTGCACTGACATATATTCTATAAAAATAGCCAAATTCCTCTTTTTTTGCAAAAAAACTTGCCGAAAAATTTGCCATTTTTTCATTCTAATGGAAAAATCACCATAAGTCAACCAAAATCTAACAAACATACTACCAATTCTACTGCAAAATGCACACCGGAATGACAGCAGCTGCCAAAATAATTCCGGACAGGAAAAAGGACTGCCGCCATGCAGCAGTCCC
>JAEDOE010000224.1 GCA_016302095.1 Anaerovibrio sp.
GATACAGCAAATCGGGGCAAACACCATAGAGGAAGCAGAGGAAGCCGCTAATGCTCATGGCAATCTTCATGTTAATCGGCAGCGGGTTAATAATTTCCGCACCCTTGTCGTCCTTACGCAGGAAAATGAAGTAACCCATCTTCAGCGGGATGGACAAAAAGGTACCGATAGCAGCCAGCTCAAGGAGAGTGAAGACCAAGGGCTGACCTGCAGCTGCAGCAGCGTTAACAGTGATGTTCTTACTGATAAAGCCGTTGAAGCCAGGGATACCTGCGATGGAGAAGGCTGCGGAGAAGAAGCATACGCAAACGAGCGGCAGCTTTTTCGCCATGCCCCCCACTTTATTGATGTGCTTAATGCCGGTTGCATAAATAACAGCACCTGCGCACATAAAGAGCAAGGATTTAAAGAGAATATCACAGAAGGCATGGGCAGTTGCGCCATTCATGCTCATAGCCGTGCCAATGCCGGCGCCGGCTACCATGAAGCCAGTCTGCGAAATGATATGGTGCGCAAGCAGCTTGCGCATATCGTTCTCCATAATCGCGTAGCACGCGCCATAGAGAGCCATCAGCACGCCGCCCCACATCAGGAGCTCCGTGCCTGCATAAACGCGAATCAACGCATAAACTGCGACCTTCGTAGTCAGGCAGCTCATGAAAACGCCACCAGTCAGAGTAGAGTTGGAGTACGCATCCACCAGCCATGCGTTCACAGGGGGCATAGCTACGTTGATGAACATACCCAGCATGACCAGCCAGTAAGCCCAGTCATGCGGACGATTGGTAAAGCTGTGAATCAGCATTTCGCCATTACCGGTGTACCAGGTACAGAAGATACCTGCGAGCAGGATACCGCCGCCCAGCATATGTACCAGCATATAGCGGAATCCGGCACGACGTGCTTCGTGCGTCGGATTGCACCATACGAGGAACAGGGAGGTAATCGCGAGGGACTCCCAGAAGAAGATGAAGCTCAGCCAGTCCTTAGCCAGGCACACGCAAATCGCGCCGCCGGCATAGGCCATGGAGCAGAGAGCCTCCATACGATTGGGGTTATGAGCTGCATAGATGCCGCTCACAAGCGCTAGCACGGAGAAGATAAAGGCAAAAATCCAAGCCAGTTTATCAACATACATTAGGTGAAGCTGGATATCATGCACGAAGTTAATCGTAACCTCAGTACCGATTTTCAGCTCTAAGGCTGCTGCGACGGCAGCAAGTGGTCCTAAAGCTAGGACAAATTTTCTGAGTACCTTGGGCACCAGCATGGCAACAAAGCCGACTACCCACAGAATCAGACCAGGATGAAGCATTAATTCATTCATCAATCATCACCTCTGCCATCTTCGTCAAAATCATCATCGTAATAATCCTTATCACGCTGCAATAGCGGCGCCATAATGATTTTAGATACGATAATCAATACCCAGGCTCCGACAAAGCCAAAGAAGATGTCGTAGCCAAAGGGCAGCGGCCACCAGGAAGCAGCATGCATATGCACACCAGCCAGCTCAGCAGCGGCAGCCAGTACCAGAACTACAGCAACAAGCATGTACACTGTTTTCTTAGACATTAGAGCCACCCCCCGTGCCAGCCTGCGCAAACTGCGTTCGAGGCCATAGTTGCCAATTCATAGAAATGCGGATATACATTGGGTACGCAGCCCAAAATAATCGCGATAATCGTGGTAATGCAGATAGGAATCAGCATTGCGTAGCTAATTTCGCCGTACTGACGGAATTTTTCCTGCGGATCCTGGACGAAGAAGGCCATCTGCGCTACAGGAATCAGGTAGGCTGCAGCGAGCAGGCCGCTGGCTACCCAGAGCAGTACATACAGGGGTTTACCCGCCTGCAAAGCGCCCATGCACAGGTTCCATTTACTAATAAAGCCTACTAGGAAGGGCACACCCGCGATACCAAGCGACGCGATGGTGAAGCAGGCCATAGTTACCGGCAGCTTCTTACCAATGCCGCAAAGCTCACTAATGTTATTTCTATGCGTACGCGCGATAATGAGGCCTGCGCACATAAAGAGGGTAATCTTCATAACTGCGTGCGCCACCAGATGCAGGTATGCACCCTTAATACTAATCGGAGAGATCAGTGCTGCGCCCAGCACGATGTAGGACAGCTGACCGATGGTTGAGAACGCCAGACGACGTTTCAGATGGTCCTGACGCAGAGCAATCAGCGAGGAAATCAGGATACTTGCCGCTGCGGCCCACGCCAGCACATCAGTAACACCGATTTCAGCCAGCAGCTTCGGGCCGAAGACGAAGCCGATGATACGCAGTACTGCGAAAACGCCAGTTTTAACAACTGCTACGGCATGCAGCAGTGCGGATACGGGAGTCGGCGCAATCATTGCTGCCGGAAGCCATCCATGCAGGGGCATTACTGCTGCCTTTACGGAGCCTGCCAAAATCAGCAGTACGAAGGCTGCCTGGAGCACCCATTTCGGTGCCATATCCGTAGTCAGGAAGCCGCCCGGAGTGAAGTCCATGGTACCGCTGATGCAATATACAGCGACGAGACCTGCCAGGAAGAACTGACCGGAAATCAAGGTATAAATCAAGTACTTACGGCTGGCCATCAGAGCATCTTGGTTACGCTTATGCAATACTAGCGGATAGCTTGCCAGAGTCAGCAGCTCGTAGAACATGAAGAAGGTCAACAGGTTTTCGGCCATTGCGATACCCATAACAGCGCTCATACAGATAGCGAAGGCTGCAAAATAGCCCGTCTGCTCACGCTCCTGGTTACAACGCATGTAGCCGATTGAGTAAAAGTTCATAGGCACCCAGAGCATGGAGGCCAGCGTTGCAAAAATCATGCCCGCCGGGTCGGTGCGCAGGGTCAAGCCCACAGTATCAGTAATTTGGCACAGAGTCCATTGGTAAACATTGCCATCTAAAACGGCGGGCAGCATGGACAGGATAATGCCAAATTTGAGCACGGAGGCGATTACGCTCCAAGCCTCGCGCAGGTTGGGCCAGCGTCTGCTGAAGGCAATCAAAATAACCGCAAGGAAGGAAACACCTACTGCCAGAAAGGGTCTGCAATCTATAATCGTCA
>JAEDOE010000225.1 GCA_016302095.1 Anaerovibrio sp.
CTCAAAACTCGAAAGCCCGCAAGACCGCACCATCTGTGCAGCTATTTGCGGGCTCCAAACTCATATTTTCATGTTACGCAGTTATCAGCGGATTTACCAGCCCATTAAACTATCAGAGCAGAACCTTGTGGGAAACATTGACGCGTCCCTTCTGGTCAATCTCAGTAACCTTTACCTCCAGCTCATCGCCTACGTTCACGTAGTCCTCAACCTTTTCCACGCGCTTCTTGTCCAGCTGGGAAATATGGCAGAGTCCCTCACGGCCAGGCAGCAGCTCCACAAAGGCACCGAAAGCCATCAGGCGTGTAACCTTGCCCTTGTAAATCTGGCCTACCTCTACCTCCCGGACAATATCCTCAATGGCAGCCACAGCAGCAGCGGATGCCTCCACGCTGGTAGCGGAAATGCGCACAGTACCGTCATCGTCAATATCAATCTGTACGCCGCAGTCATCAATAATCTTCTTGATTACCTTGCCGCCAGGCCCGATAACCTCGCGAATCTTGTCAGGCTTAATCTGCATGGTGGTAACACGCGGTGCGTACTTGCTCAGCTCTGCATTCGGCTCGCTGATGCACTCCAGCATCTTGCCCAGGATGAATGCACGGCCTCGCTTTGCCTGCTCCAGGGCGGAAGCCAGGATTTCACGGGAAATGCCCTTGATCTTGATATCCATCTGAATGGCGGTAACGCCCTCGGTAGTACCTGCTACCTTGAAATCCATATCGCCCAGGGCATCCTCCATGCCCTGAATATCGGTCAGGATGGTGTAATCATCCCCATCCTTCACCAAGCCCATAGCCACGCCGGATACAGGACGCTTGATAGGCACACCTGCATGCATCAGGGAAAGGGTGCTGCCGCATACGGAGCCCATGGAGCTGGAGCCGTTGGACTCAAGTACCTCGGAAACCATGCGGATGGTATAAGGGAATTCCTCAGTGGACGGAATAACCGGCACCAGCGCACGCTCTGCCAGGGCACCATGACCGATTTCCCGGCGTCCCGGGCCACGCACCGGACGTGCCTCGCCTACGGAGTAGCCAGGGAAGTTGTACTGATGGATGTAGTGCTTGCTGGTCTCAACGCCCAGGCCGTCCAATACCTGCTCATCACCCAGGGACCCCAGAGTAGTGATGGTCAGAATCTGGGTCTGGCCACGGGTAAACAGGCCGGAACCGTGAGTCCTCGGCAGCAGGCCCACCTCGCAGCTGATCGGGCGCACTTCCTCCACCTCACGGCCATCAGGACGGATCTTCTCCTTGGTAATCATGCGGCGGACGATTTCCTTGACAATCTTATGCAGCATATAAGGAATTTCCTTGACTGCATCAGGATAAATCTCCAGGAAATGCTCCAGTGCCTCTGCCTTGACAGCGGCAATATGCTCGTCACGAGCCAGCTTATCAGGATTTCTCACTGCCTCATCCAGCTTGGCAGTAGCATACTCGCGGATAGCCTGCTCCATGTCCTCAGGCACAGCAAACAGCTTGACCTCGCGCTTTTCCTTACCTACAGCCTTCTGCATCTCATCCTGGAAAGCAACGATTTTCTTAATTTCCTCATGGCCAAAGAGAATTGCCTCAAGGATAACCTCCTCCGGCAGCTCATTGGCACCAGCCTCAACCATCATTACCGCATCACGGGACCCGGCAATAGTCAGGTTCAAGTCGGAAGCCTCACGCTGCTCCACAGTAGGGTTGATGACAAACTCACCATTAATACGGCCTACCCGGACACCAGCTATCGGGCCAAGGAAAGGAATATCAGAAATAGTCAGGGCACAGGAAGCACCAATCATAGCAGCAATCTCAGGTGCATTGTCGTGCTCTACGGAAAGGACGGTAGCCACAATCTGCACATCGTTTCTATAGCCCTCAGGGAACAGAGGACGGATAGGACGGTCAATCAGGCGGCTGCACAGAATAGCAGACTCGCCAGGACGTCCCTCTCTCTTTATAAAACCGCCCGGAATCTTGCCGACAGCGTACATCTTCTCCTCATAGTCAACGGTCAGCGGGAAGAAGTCAACGCCCTCGCGCGGCTCCTCAGAAGCGGTAGCAGTAACCAAAACAACGGTCTCACCATAACGAACCAAAGCAGCACCATTTGCCTGCTTTGCCATCTTGCCGGTCTCAACGGTAAACGTCCTGCCGCCAAGCTGCATTTCAAAACTTTCCATCAAGTTTTTCCTCCTGTATTTTCAATCGTTTTTTGCATACTCTGTGATTATATCACAAAAATAGAAAAAATCATAATATTTTCTGGAAAAAGTTTGCCGGCTGCAACGTGAGGGAAAATTAAAAACACCTACCAGTTCAGATAGGTGCTTAACCTTATTACTCTAACCATTCCCTTAAATTGGCAATATTTTAAGGGAACATATCGAGTTTATAAAATAACAAGCTGGCACTGCACCAGGGCGGCATGGCACTGCCATGCCGCCCCGAATACAGTAAACAAAAACTAAATAACAAAGCTTAAAGCTTATTTCATCTTCTCCTTGAGCATATCAGCTGCCGCCAGCAGCCCCACAATCATAGCCGACGGCCTCGGCGGACACCCCGGCACATACACATCCACCGGCACTACCTTGTCGGCAGCCCCTACGATGGCATAAGTATCCCCATAGGTCTCGCCGCCTGCCGCACAGGCACCGCATGCCATCACCAGCCTCGGCTCCGGCATGGCCTCATAGCTCATCTTCAAGGCCTGCTCCAGATTGCGCGTCACCACGCCTGTCACCATCAGCATATCCGCATGGCGCGGGGATGCCACGAAAGCCACCCCGTACCTGTGCAAATCATAATAAGGATTGCCCAGTGCCCCCATCTCAAAATCACATGCATTGCAGGAGCCTGCATCCAGATGGCGCACATGCAAAGAACGCCCCAGCTTTTCCTTCAGCACATCTGCCAAAGCCTCCTGCCCTGCTTCAATGAGATATGGCATGGCATCCTCAGCAGAATGGTGCAGCACGCCCTCAGTTTCCCTGCCTTCTTCCAGGGCAGCCCTGGCACAAGCCTCTACGCACTTGCCACAGAAAATGCACTTTTTGTAGTCAATCTT
>JAEDOE010000226.1 GCA_016302095.1 Anaerovibrio sp.
ATAGAAGTGATATTCTCCTTGATGTGCTTGGCTGCCTCCTGGGACTCTGCCGCCAGCTTGCGCACTTCCTCTGCCACTACTGCAAACCCCTTGCCTGCCTCACCGGCACGGGCAGCCTCAATAGCCGCATTCAGTGCCAGCAGATTGGTCTGGTCAGCAATGGAGGAAACGGACTCCACAATCTGACCGATGGCCTCGGACTGCTCCCCCAGACGGTTAACCATGTTGGCAGACTCATGCACGCTCTTTTCGATACTGCCCATCATGTCTACAGCCTGTTCCATCAGGGACGCCCCCTCATGAGCAGTGTTTGCCATATCCTCCGCAGACCGCCTGGCAGTCTCCGCCTTCTCGGTCATGGCGATAATATCGTTGAAAATACCGTCTATCGCCTCCATAGAGGTATTCAAATCCTTTACCTGATCCTCCATGCCCTGGCTGACAGTGCCCACATGCTCGGCTATCTTGATGGCACTGTCAGCAGACTGCTGGGTATTGGCAGTAAGCTCCTCCGAAGAAGCCGCCAGCTGCTGGGAAATATTCGCCATCTTCTTGATAAAAGCCTGATACTTTGCCACCGCTCCATCGCCGGACTGACCATGGGACACCGCCGCAGCCTGCGGCGCAGAATCCTCCTCCACCATGGCCAGCAGCTTGCCATTTGTCCGTGCCAAAGTAATCAGAAGCAGCCCCTCAACTATCAGCAATGCGTATACCAGGGCAGCAGGCATCGCATCAGAAGCGATGGCTATTATGGCTACCAAAATAGCCATTCCCCCCGAAATTGTTGACAATAATGGCGTATAATTTTTCGACGACATGAAAAAACCTCCTCTACAACTCCTCATACCATCTTACATTTAGAAAAAAGCAGCCTGAGAAATCCCCTTCCCAAGCTGCAAAATCTACCCATAAAGTAAGCATAAGGTCACACTTCTCAATGTAGAATTATACACCAAATTCCTTTACAGGTGCAATGTATTTTTGTCAATTTTGTATGAATACATGAGAATGATTAATTTTGCATTTGTGCAAAATTACACTTTTAACTTTCAAAATTCGACGCTTTCGCCTTTGTTCAGACGGTCATGATACTCTGCCGTAGCCGCAAACAGGGCGTCAGTAGAGGAATTCAGTGCAGTTTCACAGGAATCCTGCACCACGCCGATAATGAAGCCTACACCTACAGCCTGCATGGCAATATCATTGCTGATGCCGAACAGGGAGCAGGCCATAGGAATCAGCAGCAGGGAACCGCCAGCCACGCCGGAAGCACCACAGGCTCCTACAGTTGCCAGCACGGACAGCACGATAGCAGTAGGAATATCAACATTGATACCGAGGGTATGGGCAACTGCCATAGTCATGACAGTAATAGTAATAGCTGCGCCCTCCATATTGATAGTAGCACCCAGCGGAACAGACACAGAATAGAAATCCTCATCCAGCCCCAGCTTCTTGCAAAGCTCCATGTTGACAGGAATATTTGCCGCAGAGCTGCGGGTAAAGAAAGCAGTCACGCCGCTTTCCTTCAGGCAGCGCAGCACCAGAGGATATGGATTGCGCTTCAGGAATACAAAGCTGATAATCGGGTTTACAACAAAGGCAAGGGTAAACATACAGCCTACCAATACCAGCAGCAGCATGCCATAATCAATGAAAATAGCCAGGCCGTTCTCAGAAACTGCGGAGAATACCAGGCCCATAATACCAAACGGAGCCATCTGGATAATCCAGAACACTGCCTTGGACACAACAGCGGCAAAATCAGCCACTACATTGCGGGTTTCCTGGGAAGCCAGCTTCTTAAAGCCCATGCCGAAAATAATCGCCCAGCAGAGAATACTCAGGTAATTGCCGGTCATGACAGCAGAAACAGGATTCACAACCACATTGGTAAGAATAGTAGTCACAATCTGACCGATACCATCCGGTGCCGCGTTATTTACTGCATCCGTCAGCTTCATGGTCACTGGAAACAGTGCACTGGCAGCCACAGCCGTAGCAGCAGCCAGCAGGGTGCCCAGTACATACAGGAAAATTACATTCTTAAAGCGTCCGCCAATATCACCGGCAGCATTTGCCAGCGCACTGATAACCAGCACAAACACCAGCACCGGTGCAACGCCCTTCAGCAGGCCTACAAACAATGTACCAAAAATCGGCACCACGGTGTTCTCAGGCATAGTCAGCGCAAAAGCCGCACCGATCACCATGCCGATTACGATGCGCAAAATCAGGCTGATGCTCTGCCATTTTGCAAAAGTTGCACTCATCATAATACAATAACTCCTCCAAAAACAATATGATAATTACTTAAACGCCATAATATTGTAAACTTACACTGAACACATGTCAAGGTTTTTCCACTACACATGTACAAAAGTAGATTTTTCTTTTCCACACGCACAAAATCCTCATGTATAAGCTTACAAAAAAGGTGCGCCCTGCCAAAGCAGGACACACCCAAAATGCCTGAAAAACATTATTCACACATCAAATGCCAATTATTTAACCACAATATTTACCAGCTTGTCAGGTACGCAAATCATCTTGACAATAGTCTTGCCAGCGGTCAGCTCCTGCACCCGGGCATTTGCCTTGGCAGCTACCTCCATCTCCTCACGGCTGATGCCGGTAGCAATCATGATGCGGTCACGGACCTTGCCGTTAATCTGCAGCACAATCTGCACCTCTGCCTTGACTGTAGCTGCCTCATCGCACTCAGGCCACTTCTGCTGATGCACGCTTCCCTCACCTATAAGGATGCTCCACAGCTCCTCGGTCATATGCGGTGCAAATGGTGCCAGCATCTTGATCAGGTCGATGGAAACCTCCCGGACCAGATTGCCATTGATGCTCTCGCTGTTCTGGAATACATAGAAGGCATTCACCAGCTCCATAATAGAGCTGATAGCAGTATTGAACATGAAGCGGTCGCGAATATCCTCCGTCACCTTCTTGATGGTGGTATGGAGAACGCGGCGCAGTTCCTTTTCCTCATCCGTCAGGCTGCTGACATCG
>JAEDOE010000227.1 GCA_016302095.1 Anaerovibrio sp.
GGCAAGAGCACCCTGCTGAGAGCTTTGGCAGGCATCTGGCCTTATGGCTGCGGCAATGTATCCCTGCCGTCAGGCTGGCGCACCATGTTCCTGCCCCAGCGTCCGTATCTGCCACTGGGGAGCCTGCGCCGGGCTATTTATTATCCGCAGCCTGTGCCGGAAAAGGAGACGGCGGACCTCAGGAGCCTTTTGGAGCGGTTTGGCATCGGCAGGCTTGCGGACAGGCTGGATGATGTGGATGACTGGAGCCGCATCCTGTCCCTGGGAGAGCAGCAGAGGCTTGCCTTTATCCGCATTCTTCTGTTCAGGCCGGATATAGTATTTTTGGATGAGTCCACCTCGGCCATGGACGAGCAGCGGGAGGCGGAAGCATACGATATCCTGAAGGAGCTGCTGCCGGAGATGGCGGTGATCAGCGTGGGACACCGCTCCACCCTCTTTAAGAAGCACGACAAGAGATTGCAGCTGACGGGCAGCGGCTGGCAACTGTCACCTTTGGCGGAGCAGCTGGCAAGGTGATTATAGGTATTTTGAAGATGTGAAGGGAGATGCAGGCCATGTCGGTATTTCGGGGCAGAACCCCTTGGACGGAGGAAAAGAAGAAACAGCCGCCGCTGTTTTCCACCGGGGAAAAGGCAGGCATGGCATTGTGCCTTGCCATGCTGCTCTTTGCCATTTCGGACGGCGATGTGCCGCTGGCATTTTTTTCCCTGTCCTTTCTGGTCTATGAGGGATATAACGTAGTCAGCAAGGTGGGGGGAGAGAGGTTTCATGCTTTGGCATCATTTTTGCTGGGGCTGGGCATTGCCCTCTTTGCCGGTTCCATCGTGATGGCATTTTTTTGAGGCGCAGAGCTGCCTGCTGCTTTGGGGAGCTTCGTGCTTGTTATGATTTTTCTGTTGCCTGGGGCTGACTCTAGGACAAATGATATAATCGATTTTTACTAATTTTCAAAATTTCCGCAGTGCAGAAAATAATAAAAAAAATCCTGCTTTTTTTTCGCAAAAAGCAGGATTTTTTTGTTTTATCTTGAAATATAGATATAAGTAATTTGCATTTGCTTTCTAGCTGTTTTAGAAAAATATTTGCTTGAAAAGAAAATAGCAATAAGGATAAAGGGGACAGCTAGCCAAAGTATTTTTAGTTAGTATACAGGGGTGATTATTTATGAGTAAAACAAAGTGTTTGGCAATGATTCTTGCAGGTGGCCAGGGCAGCCGTCTTGGTGCATTGACAAAGAACATTGCAAAACCGGCAGTTCCTTTCGGCGGCAAGTACAGGATTATTGACTTCCCACTTTCAAACTGCGCCAATTCCGGCATCGATACAGTAGGCGTTCTGACACAGTATCGCCCGCTGGAGCTGCATACCTATCTGGGTACAGGCAATGCCTGGGACCTGGATAAGTCCACCGGCGGTGTGTTCATCCTGCCGCCGTATGCCAGGGACAAGGGAGCTGACTGGTACAAGGGTACAGCAGATGCCATCTATCAGAATCTGAATTTCATTGACATGATGGACCCTGACTATGTGCTGATTCTGTCCGGCGACCATATCTACACCATGGATTACTCCAAGATGCTGGATGTGCATCGTGCCAACAAGGCTGATGCCACCATTGGCGTGTTTGAGGTTCCTTGGGATGAGGCACCGCGCTTCGGCATCATGAATACCGATTCCGTTGATGGCCGCATCATCGAGTTCGAGGAGAAGCCTCCTCAGCCGAAGAGCAACCTGGCTTCCATGGGTATCTATATTTTCAACCGCGAGTTCCTCAGCAGGTATCTGAAGGACGATGCAGCGAAGGAGAATTCCGAGCACGACTTCGGCAAGAATATCATTCCTGCCATGCTGAACGATAATGCCCGTCTTTATTCCTATGCCTTCGAGGGGTATTGGAAGGATGTAGGAACCATTGAGAGCCTGTGGCAGGCAAATATGGACCTTCTGGCTGATGAGCCGCCGTTCTCCTTCAACAGTTCCTGGACCATTTATTCCTCCAATCCGTCCCTGCCGCCTCACTATGTAGGGCCAGAGGCAAAGGTGCGCAAGTCCATGCTGAATGAGGGCTCCCAGATTCTGGGCGAGGTTGACCACTCCGTGCTGTTCTCCGGCGTAAAGATTGGCAAGGGTGCCAAGGTAACCAACTCCGTAATTATGCCGTTTACCAAGGTAGAGGAAAATGCTGTCATTGACCATGCCATCGTAGCGCAGAACTGCGTGATTTCTGCCGGTGCATCTGTCACTGGTGAGGAGGGCGCTATCGCTGTCGTGCCTGAGGGCGAGGTCGTGGAGGCTGCGGATGAAGGCCAGCAGGTAAGCTGAGCTGCCCGGGGCGATTTACTGAATTTTGATAAAGAACGGAGTGATTCCTTTGAGTAATATTATGGGTATTATAAAGTTGGACGGTGCCAACTCCATGCTGAAGGAGCTGTGTGAACGCCGCCCTGTTGCGTCCCTGCCTATTGCAGGCCGCTATCGCGTGATTGATTTTGCCGTATCCAACATGGTAAATTCCGGTGTTGGCAATGTAGGCGTACTGCTTTCTGCCAAGGCACGCTCTGTATTTGACCATCTCCGCTCAGGTAAGGATTGGGATCTGGCACGCCATAGAGGCGGTCTTTCCTACCTGCCTTCCGATCCATATGATGGGCAGCCGGTGACCGGTGATCTGTCCGGCCTCTATCACAACATGGACTATATCCAGCATAATTCTGCCGAGTATATTCTGGTGGCACAGGCTGACAGCGTTTACAATATTGATTTCCGCTCCGTGCTGCTTTTCCATCAGAACACCGGTGCAGATATCACCATGGTATATTCCAAGGCCAAGGATGATATTCCAGGTGATGCCGCAGTCATGAAGGTTAATGATAACGGCAGGGTAACGGATATTGCCAAGTCCATGACCGCTACCCAGGGGGCTAACGATTTCCTGGGCATCTATCTCATGTCCAAGGACACCTTCATCAAGGTTGTGTCCAACGGCTTTGAGCGGGGCGGTACGGATTTCCTGCTGGACG
>JAEDOE010000010.1 GCA_016302095.1 Anaerovibrio sp.
AGCAGCTGACTTGTAATCAGCAGGTTGGGGGTTCAATTCCTCTCGCCAGCTCCATTGATTACCTGCGGGTGTAGCTCAATGGTAGAGCCCCAGCCTTCCAAGCTGGTCACGTGGGTTCGATTCCCATCACCCGCTCCAGTGAATTGCTGCCGGGGTGGCGGAACTGGCAGACGCACGGGACTTAAAATCCCGCGGTTGGAAACAACCGTACCGGTTCGATTCCGGTCCTCGGCACCAGCAAAAAAGTTGGTACTAAAATAAAAAAACGCTTGACAACACTTCAAAAGAGTGTTATAATAAATATGTAACATGCGGTCGTGGCGAAATTGGCAGACGCGCTAGCTTCAGGCGCTAGTGATAGCAATATCATGGAGGTTCAAGTCCTCTCGACCGCACCATTTTTATTTCTAAAACATTATATGCGGTTGTGGCGGAATTGGCAGACGCGCTACTTTGAGGGGGTAGTGATCTCAGGTCGTATGGGTTCAAGTCCCATCAACCGCACCATATTGTTTCTCAGGTATCCGAGCTTCAAGGCTCGGTTTTTTAGTACCTTTTTTTGTTTTTCCAGCTATTTGTGTTATAATTCCCGTGTATGTTTTCGCAAAAGTAGCGAATGTGTGGTATAGATAAATTTGAGGTGAAGCTATGGGATTTATTGTGGTTGCTGCCGGGTTTGTGGTATTTTTGAATGTTGCTATGTATATCCTGCTGCGTAGCTTTTTGGGGAAGCAGGGTAAAAAAGTGCACAGGCTGTGCCTGTTATTAAATCTGTTATCGATTATAGGTATCGGTGTCGGCTTCAAGCCTGAGCAGGCCGTAGAGGTTACAGCTGTGATTATCCAATCTGTAACTATCTGGCTGATGCTGCAGGTTTTTTTGATAGTCCTGCTGGCTGCAATATGGCTGGGCAAATTCTTTTTCACTTTGCTGGCAAAGCGAAGGGCAACGCTGATTTTTTCCAGTACAAATACCGGCAGGTATGTGGTGGCAGTTATGGCGGCTGTTGCTCTGGGACTTAGCCTGTACGGCAGTTTTGTGGAGAGGCATGAGCTGCATACCGTCGAGTATACAGTGCCGGTAGAGGGGCTGGGAGAGCGTCTGGAGGGCTATCGGATTGCCCAGCTGAGCGATGTGCATCTGGGGAGCTTTTATAGTCTGGAGGATTTTCGGGAGCTTTTGGAAAAAACTGCTGAGGAGCGGCCGGATATGCTGGTGGTCACCGGTGATGTCTTTGATAATGCAGGAATGACCATGCAGGCGGCAAGGCTTCTGGACAGCTACAGTGACAGGTTTCCCCAGGGGATTTATTATTGCCGGGGCAACCATGAGTATATTCGGGGGATTCCCCTTCTGGAAATCGCCCTGCAGGATAAAAGGATTCATAATCTGGTGAATAGCAATGTCCTGGTGCTGGAGGACAGCCGTCCTTTGTACATAGCAGGTGTGGATTATCCGATGCAGCGTGAACAGTTTGACTATCTGGCAGATGCCTATACGAAAAAGGCTATGGCAGGTGTGCCGGATAATGCTGTAAAGATTTTGCTGGCCCATCATCCCAATTTTATCAAAAATGCCGCTATATATGATACGGCACTGGTGCTGAGCGGTCACACCCACGGCGGTCAGCTGGGCTTTGAGGGGATGCCGCTGGTTCCGCCGGTGTTTGAATATATGCGGGGCTGGTACAGCCAGGGGGCTACCAGGCTGTATGTCCATCCCGGCAACGGCAGCTGGTTCCCTTTCCGTTTGGGCTGTCAGCCGGAGATTGCCATCTTTACGCTGCGCGGAAGGTAATATGGCAACAGCGTGAAAATATGGCAGTATCTGCATGGCATGTTTATATCAATAGAAAGCAGCTTATATTCAAATAAAAAAAGCAGCAGGTGCGTTTGGTTAGAAACGTACCTGCTGCTTTTACTTTTAACATTTTTTATATCTAACATTTTTCCGTATAGAAGTAACAGCAGCGGGTGGCAGGAAACGAAAAAATGATATACAATTCTATTCAGAAAGAGGGAAAACGATAGAATTAAAAGTAGCAAAACAATATACAACAATATAATTGTGCGTGTTTTTTAGGCGAAGGAGACGTTTTATGACAATTCAGTTTGACAATTTGCACAAACAATTTCATCTTTGCAATGATAGCGTGAGTTACATTTTTAAGGTTTTGCGCAATGGCCATCTGGGACAGCTTTATTTTGGCAGCCGGCTGCCCCTGGACAGGGATTATGGATATTTGCAGGATTTGGTGCATTATCGTCCTATGTCAGCTCAGGCCTATGAGGGGGAATATACCTTTTCACTGGAGCAGATTAAGCAGGAGTACCCTTCCTATGGTACTACTGATTTTCGTGAGGGTGCTGTGGAGGTGGCACAGCAGGATGGCAGCAGGCTGAGTGATTTCTGTTATGTCTCCCATGAGATTGTGGCAGGGAAGCCTGCCCTGTCCGGCCTGCCTGCCACCTATGCGGAGCAGCCTGAGGAAGCGGAAACCCTGCTGATAACCTTGCAGGATGCCCGGACCGGCGTGGAGCTGGTGCTGTCCTACACGATTTTTGCAGAGGAGGCCGCTATCGCCAGAAGTGCCTGGTTCCGCAACAACGGCTCTCAGGTGGTCAGGCTGAACCGGGCCATGAGCCTCAGCCTGGATATGCCGGATGCAGATTTTGATATGGTGCAGTTCTCAGGCTGGTGGAGCAGGGAACGCCACAAGCTGGTTTCCCACCTGCGCCCTGGTATTCAGTCCATTGGCAGCCTGCGTGGCCAGTCAAGTCATACCCACAATCCTTTCCTGATTTTGAAGCGGCCTAACGCAGATGAAAATCAGGGGGAGGCAATCGGCTTTTCTCTGGTGTACAGCGGCAATTTCCTGGCACAGGTGGAGGTTGATACCTTCAATACAGCCCGCATCATGCTGGGGATACATCCTCAGGGCTTTAGCTGGCAGCTGAAGCCGGGGGAGGCGTTCCAGACACCGGAGGCGGTGCTGGTTTATTCCTGCCAGGGTATGAACGGCATGAGCCAGACCTTTCACAGCCTGTACCGCAGCCGTCTGGCCAGGGGGGCATGGCGTGACAGGGTTTGCCCGATTCTGATTAACAATTGGGAAGCCACCTATTTTGATTTTGATGAGGACAAGCTGGTCAGGATTGCTTCCAAGGCAAAGGAGGCAGGTGTGGAGCTGTTTGTGCTGGATGATGGCTGGTTCTCCACCCGCAGGGACGATTACCACGGCCTGGGGGATTGGTGGCCTACGGAGGGCTTGCTGCCCAACGGCATCAAGGGACTGGCGGAGCGCATCAATGGTATGGGCATGAAGTTCGGCCTCTGGGTGGAGCTGGAAATGGTCAACAAGGATACGGAGCTGTACCGGCAGCATCCTGACTGGATTATTCATGTCGAGGGGCGCAAGAGCTCCCACGGGCGCAATCAGTATGTGCTGGATTTCTCCCGGCCGGAGGTGGTGGATTATATCCATGATGCCATCTACAAGGTTTTGAAGGATGCCAATATTGATTATATCAAGTGGGATATGAACCGCAGTATTACGGAGTGCGGTTCTGCCGGGTGGCCTGCTGAGCAGCAGGGGGAGATTTTCCATCGCTATATCCTGGGGGTATATGACCTCTATGAGCGTCTGACCAGTGAGTTTCCGCACATTCTCTTTGAGTCCTGTGCATCAGGCGGCGGACGCTTTGATCCGGGCATGTTCTACTATGCCCCGCAGGCATGGACCAGCGATGATACCGATGGCGGTGAGCGCATCTATATCCAGTACGGCACCAGCTATGGCTATCCTCTGTCCTTTATGGGCTCTCACGTTTCCATTACGCCAAATCATCAGGTATTCCGGGAAACCAGCCTGAAGCTGCGGGGGGATGTAGCTTACTTTGGCACCTTCGGCTATGAGCTGGATTTGGGCAGGCTGCCGGAGGAGGAGTTCCAGCAGGTCAAGGAGCAGATCAAATTCATGAAGCAGTATCGGGAGCTGATTCAGTTCGGTACCTTTTACCGCCTGCTTGATCCCTTTGCCGGCAATGAGGCGGCCTGGATGGTGGTATCACCTGACAGGAAGCAGGCTCTTGTGGGATATTACCGCCTGATGGCAAAGACCTGTACGCCATTTACCCTGACCAGGCTGCAGGGGCTTTTGCCGGAGGCTGAGTATGAGGTTCTGGTGGAGGGCAGGCAGGCCATGGGCAGCTTTACCGGCAGTGAGCTGATGGCAGCCGGCCTTGTGACCACTGATGAGTCCTGCGGTGAGCAGAAGACAGCGGAAAAGGTGGCCTGTGGCGATTTCTATTCCCGCCTGTTTGTACTCCAAGCAAAATAATTCGGTAGGCTGACCTTGAGCTATTTGTTGTTTACCAGGTAGAGGCTGTATTTGTTTTCCCGGCACAGGCGGCGGTAGGCGGAGGGGCTCATGCCCTTCTGCCGCTGGAAGGCCCGTGTGTAGGAATCGGTCTTGGCATAGCCGCAGGAGTAGGCGATGGTTTCAATGGAAAGGGCGGATGATTCCAGCAGGTGGCCGGACTTGTTGATGCGGCACTGCTGAATGTATTCATGTGGTGACATGCCGATTTTTTCCTTGAAAAGGGTGGTCATGTAGCTGCGGTTCAGCCGCAGGTAGTCTGCCAGATTCTGAACCGTAAAGGGTTCGGACAGGTGGCTGCGGATGTAGGCGAGGCCGCTGGCAACATAGTCATCCGCCCTGGCAGAGGGCAGGGTATCCTTCTGGGCTTCGGCCAGAATGGCGAGAAATTCATTCAGCTGTGCCATGCGGCGGAAGCTGTTGGCAAGCTGGACATCCTGAAATTCCAGCATCCTGTCAATGCACTGTTCCAGTGCGCGTCCCTGCTCCGGGGTGCAGGAAAATATCGGCTCCTCCTGGCTGAGTCCCAGGGCTTCAATGATGCTGCGGGCCTCACTGCCGCTGAAGGCTACCCAGATGTAGCTCCAGGGCTCGCTGGCATCGCTTTCGTAGCGGTTGACGAAGCCCGGCTCGATGAGGAAGCCCTGCCCCTGATGCAGTCTGTAGGTCCGGGAGTCGCCGTGATAGCTCTGGAAAACTCCCTTGCCTGATAGGATGTAATGGATAAGGTAATAAGGGCGCATGGCAGGGCCGTAATAATGGCCGGGATAGGTATGGGATTTGCCGAAGGTGGTGATGGATAAGCCTGCGCTGTGGGCAGTCAGCACAATGCCTTGTGCGTCTTCCATAGAAAACAGCTCCCTTCCTGGAGTTTATGATTTTTGCTAAAAGTATTGGATTTTCCTGTCAAGCTTCAGCTTGCTCTGTATATTACATAATGACTTTCTACTGACAATTGTATATCAAGATGTAACGGCTGACAATATGCTCAGTGTATTGAGCGTGTTTAAATATATGTGTGTAGTTTTGCATGTTTTAATATTTTAATATTTTAAGGAGTGATGGGTATGTATATTTCTGATTTGCTGACGGCTGACTGCATTGAGCTGGCTGCCGATGTAAAGACCAAGGATGAGGTGATTGCCAGACTAGTGGAGCTGCTGGAGAAAAACGGCATTGTAACTGATAAGGCTCTTTTTAGTGAGGCTGTAATGGCCAGGGAGGCTCTGGGTTCTACCGGTATTTCCGCAGGTATTGCCATTCCTCATGCCAAGAGCGAGGCGGTGGCCAGGCCGGGCCTCAGCGTGATTACGGTACCTGATGGTGTGGATTTTCAGGCCCGTGACGGCAAGCCGAGCAAGATTTTTTTCATGATTGCCGCACCGAAGGATGCCAATGACCTGCATATCGAAATGCTGGGGCATATCTCGCTGATTCTCATTGATGCCGCCAACCGCGAGAAGCTGCTGCAGGCAGAGTCGGCAGACAGGTTCCTGTCCTATCTGGACAGGATGGAAGCCAAAAAATTCGTGGGGGTTGACTGAGGGGAGCCAGCTGCCCGGCTACAGGTGTAAGTGATTATAGTTTGTTAATATGGGGGTAAAGGTAATGGATAATGGTATTTCGTTTAAAGAAAAATTGTCATTTGGCATAGGTGCTTATGGTAAGGATCTGGTTTATGGTATTGTAGCCACCTTTGTCATGGTTTACTACACTGATGTGGTGCAGGTTTCACCTGCTTTTGTCGGTGGTTTGTTCCTGGTAGCCCGTATCTGGGATGCGATTAATGATCCGATGATGGGCTTGATTGTAGATAATACCCATACAAAGTATGGTAAGTTCCGTCCGTGGATTTTGGCAGGTACGATTATCAACTCCGTTGTGCTGGCACTGCTGTTCCTGAATCCGGCTGAGTTCCTGCAGGGGACGCTGGTATATGTATGGTGCGCCGTCACCTACATCCTCTGGGGCATGACCTATACCCTGATGGATGTGCCTTACTGGTCCATGATTCCTTCCTTCTCCAGTGATTCCAAGGTGCGTGACACCATGTCCGTGATTCCGCGTCTCTTTGCCATGTTCGGCAGTTCTACCATTACTACCTTCGGCCTGATGATTATCGCTTTTCTGGGCGTCAACATGGGAGGAACAGTTTCTGACGGCTATTTCCGTTTTGCCCTGCTGATTGCTGTAGTGTTTAATGTCTGCGAGGTTATCTGCTTCCTGTTCACCCGTGAGCATGTTGTTACGGAAAGCCAGGAGCGTATCAAGCCGGCTGATGCCCTGAGGATTATCAAGGAAAATGATCAGCTGCTGGTAATTATTGGACTGACTGTCATGAAGGAGTTTGGTATTTACCTGTTCCTGGGCATGAATATCTACTATTATCGCTATGTGGTGCTGGATGAAAGCTGGTTTGCCCTGTTCGGTGCGATTTCCTTTGCTTCCCAGCTGGTGGCCTTTTCCGCCTTTTCCAAGCTGGTGGAGATGATTTCCCGCAAGTCCACTTATCTTTTGTCTCTTGCCCTGCTGATTTCCGGCCTCCTGGGAATGTTCTTCTTTGCCGGTGCTCCTGGCTCCAGCACTGTGGTTTTCGGTATTTGTGCTGCCCTGTTCAGCATGGGTAATGCCCTGATTTGCGTATCCGGTACTGTTATGCTGGCTGATGCCTGCGATTATGGCGAGTTTAAGACAGGCAAGCGTACCGAGGCTATTGTGTTCTCGGCCCAGACGCTGTCCGTAAAATTCGGTTCTGCTATGTCCGGTGCCCTGGGCGGTCTGCTGCTGCAGTTTGTGGGCTATGTGCCGAATATTGCTCAGACTGAGCAGACTATTATGGGACTGAAGCTGTTGATGTTTGTCCTTTCCGCGATTATTTTTGCCACTATGATGTTTATCTATGTAAAATGCTATAAGCTGAATGGCGATTTCTACAAGGATATGCTCAGCATGCTGGAAATTACCAGGGAGCAGAAAAAGCTGGAGCAGGCGCAAGCCTAAAAACATGCAGGCTGCGCATCTTATCTGAAGCTTTGACGGATATGGTGCGCAGCTTGTGCTACAATCTGTATAGTTGCTTAGAAAAGAGGGGTATATAAATGAACAAAAACGGCTTTGATGCAGGCAGGCTGGCCAATCCGCTATATTTTGAGGAAAATGTATTGGCTCCGCATAGTGATCATGAGTATTATGCCAGCATGGGGGAATTGAGCGAGGGGGTAACTTCCTTCAGGCGGACGCTGAACGGCCTGTGGCACATTCATGTGGCGAGGAATGTAGCAGAGCGCATTGATGGCTTTGAGGCAAGGGATTATGACTGCCACAGCTGGCCTACCATCCGGGTGCCTGCCCATATTCAGCTGGAGGGCTACGGTGAGCCTCATTATACCAATACAACCTATCCGTGGGATGGCCATGAGGTAATTGTACCCGGGGAAATTCCTGAGGGGAACAATCCTGTGGCTTCCTATGTGAAATATTTTGTCCTGCCTGAAAACTGGGATAATGCCTTTATTTCCTTTCAGGGGAGCGAGTCTGCTATTGCAGTCTGGCTGAATGGCAGCTTCGTGGGCTACAGCGAGGACAGCTTTACGCCTGCTGATTTTGATTTGACACCTTATGTCATTGCCGGTGAAAACAAGCTGGCGGTGCAGGTATTCCGCTATTCCAGCGGCAGCTGGCTGGAGGACCAGGATTTCTGGCGTTTCAGCGGTCTGTTCCGGGAGGTGTATTTGTATACCAAGCCTGCTATCCATGTGGAGGATATTTTTGTACATGCCTGTCCGACAGAGGATTATCAGTCTGGCCGCCTGAGCTTTGAGGTGCGGTGGAACAGCACAGCCGCTAAAAGGCTGCTGGTGAAGCTGTTTGATGCAGAGGGAAAACAGCTTCTGGATGAGGTGCAGGAGCTGGCCGGTACAAGTGAAAGCAGCTTTGCGGCAGAGCTGCCTGGGGTAAGGCTGTGGAGTGCCGAGGAGCCGAACCTTTACAGGCTGCTGCTGGTGGCAGAGGATGCAGAGGGAAGGGTGCAGGAGGTTATTCCTCAGTATGTGGGCTTCCGCCAGTTCAGGCTGGAGGGCAATATCATGAAGCTCAATGGCAGGCGGATTGTCTTTAAGGGAACTAACCGCCATGAGTTTGACTGCTATAGCGGCAGAGCCTGTGACCTGAAGCTGATTGAGCAGGATATTATCACCATGAAGCAGAACAATATTAATGCCCTGCGCTGTTCCCATTATCCAAACAGCAGCCGTATCTACGAGCTGTGTGATATTTATGGGCTGTATGTGATTGACGAAACCAATCTGGAAACCCACGGCACCTGGATGCGCAATGGCGGTGATTACCCTGATGAAAATACCCTGCCTGACAGCAATCCGAGATGGCAGGAGGCAGTGCTGCAAAGGGCGAGGAATATGCTGGAACGGGACAAGAATCATCCATCCATCCTCATCTGGTCCTGCGGCAATGAATCCTTCGGGGGCAAGACGATTTTTGCGATGCACGAGTATTTCAGGCAGGCAGATCCTTCCCGGCTGGTACATTATGAGGGGCTGTTCCATGACAGGCGTTATAATGGTTCCAGCGATATGGAGAGCCAGATGTATACCAAGGCAGCGGATATCAGGGCATTTTTGCAGGAGCATAGGGATAAGCCTTTTATTTGCTGCGAATATACTCATTCCATGGGCAATTCCAACGGCGGCATGCACAAGTATACTGAGCTGGCAGATGAGGAGGAGCTTTATCAGGGCGGCTTTATCTGGGATTATGTAGACCAGGCCATCAGTGCCCGTGACTGCCGTGGCAGGGAGGCATTTTTGTACGGCGGTGATTTTGGGGACAGGCCTAGTGATTATAACTTCAGTGGCAACGGCATTGTCTTTGCAGACCGCCGGGTTACGCCGAAAATGCAGGAGGTCAAGTTTAATTATCAGAATTTTGAACTGCTGCCTGATGAAAGCGGCGTAAAAATCGTCAACAAGAGCCTGTTCACTGATGCAGGTAAGTATGCTTTGGTGGTTTCCCTGCTGAAAGGCGGCGTAAAGGTCTGGGAGAATGTCCTGCAGGCAGAGGCGGCTCCTGGCAGTGAGGCCTTTGTAGCTGTGAAATGGCCGTCCTACGGGCCGGGTGAGTATGTGTACACTGCCTCGCTGGTGCTGAAGCAGGCCGAAAGCTGGGCGGCGGCAGGCCATGAGGTGGCCTTTGGCCAGCAGGCTGTATGCAGGGAAGCTGCCGGCGGCATGAAGGACTGGCTGGCAAAGCTGCCGGGTATGGATACAAGCCTGCCACTGGCTACTGGCAGCCAGCTGAGGATATGCCGCTCCGACATCAATATCGGCGTATATGGCGAGGGGTTCAGTGCCATGTTCTCCAGTGCGGCCGGGACGCTGGTTTCCTACAAGTACAACGGTGTTGAAATGATTGAGGAACAGCCTCAGCTGAATTTCTGGCGGGCGCCGGTGGATAATGACCGGGGCAGCAGCCGCCATATTGATTGCGCGCTCTGGAAGCTGGCCAGCATGTATCGCAGGCTGAAAAGGATTCAGTTCCTGGAGGAGGGTGTCTGGTACACTGTAGACAAGTATTTCGGTGAGAAGGGCATCCGTGAGTATACGGCTGACAGCTTCCGGATACGTTTTACCTACTGTGTGCTTGACCGGCCTGAGGTCATGATTGTGGTGGAGTACAGTGTGGGGGCTGATGGCTCGGTACGGGTTGAGATGAGCTATGACAAGGTCGAGGGGATGCCGGAGCTGCCTGATTTTGGCATGGTATTTACCCTGCCGGTGGCATATGACGGTATTGAGTATTATGGCCTGGGCGGCTGTGACAATTATTGGGACAGGCAGCAGGGGGCCAGGCTGGGGATTTTCTCCAGCAGGGCGGCTGAGGAATTTGTGCCTTATCTGCGGCCACAGGAATGTGGCAATCACTGCGGCGTGCGCTGGTTCAGGGTTACTGACAGGCGCGGCAGGGGGCTGGAGCTTTTTGGCGATGTGCCTTTTGAGGCATCTGCCCTGCCGTATAATGCCCATGAGCTGGAAAATGCCCGTCATCCATACGATTTGCCGCAGGCACATCACACCTACCTGCGTGCTTCAGCTGGTCAGTCCGGCGTGGGGGGCGATGATACCTGGGGTGCGCCTGTGCTGGATGAGTATACTGTCAAAAATGAAAGCAGGCGGTTTGTGTTCTGCTTCCGGGGCATCTGATGCCTTGTCCCTGGCGTTAGCGGCATAGTGCGACACATGAGAGTTCAGCAGTAGATAATTTTGTAGATTCATTGTGTTGGCAGCATAGTGCGGTACATGATAGATGAGGAGAGGTTAGAGATGAACAGCAAGGATTTAGTCGGGAAAATTGCAGAGGGCAGCTTTGACGAGGCGTTGGCAAATATGTACGGCAGAGAGGCTCTGACTGCTCAGAGGGAGCGTTATAGCAGGGCACTGGAGCGTTTTGAGGAGCTGTATCCGGGCAGTGAGGAGGTGCGGATTTTCTCCGCACCGGGGCGCACCGAGGTATGCGGCAACCACACTGACCATCAGCGGGGACGCGTGCTGGCTGCGGCTATCAATTTGGATGCTGTTGCCGTAGTCGGCTTTCATGAGGAGGGCGTTATCCGCCTGCAGTCCGAGGGGTACCAGGCAGAGCTGATTGACCTGAAGGCTTTGCAGGCAGATGAGGCGGAGCATGGTACGACAGCGGCCCTGATTCGCGGCATGGCTGCTCAGTTTGCAGAGCTGGGCTGCAACATCGGCGGTTTTAATGCCTATGTGACCTCTGATGTGCTGGGGGGCAGCGGCCTGTCCTCCTCGGCGGCCTTTGAGGTGCTGGTGGGGACTATTCTGGATGAGTATTATAATGATGGCAGGGCAGGTGCTGTGGAAATTGCCAAGATGGGGCAGCTGGCTGAGAATCATTACTTTGGCAAGAAGTGCGGCCTGATGGATCAGATGGTTTCCTCTGTGGGCGGCTTCGTATTTATTGACTTTGCAGATACCCGGAAGCCTGTTATTGAAAAGCATACATGTGATTTTGCTGCTGCCGGTATCAGCCTGTGCATTACTGATACCAAGGGGAGCCATGCTGACCTTACCCCGGATTATGTGGCAGTGCCAAGCGAGATGAAGGCAGTGGCTGCCTGCTTTGGCAAGGAGGTTCTGCGGGAGGTGCCTGAGCAGGAATTTTTCGCGGCTATCGGCAGCCTGAGAGGCAAGGTCAGTGACAGGGCTATTCTGCGTGCTGCACATTTTTATGGTGATGATGCCCGGGTGGCAAAGGAGGTAGAGGCACTGGATGCCGCTGATTTCCAGCGGTTCTTTGAGCTGGTGAAGGAATCAGGCAATTCCTCGGCCAGATGGCTGCAGAATGTGTACTCCATCAAGAAGCCGGAGGAGCAGGGGGTAAGCCTCGGCCTGATGGTCAGTGAGAAGGTGCTGGCGGGACGCGGTGCATATCGCGTGCATGGCGGCGGCTTTGCCGGTACGATTCAGGCCTTTGTGCCGGATGAGCTGGTGGCAGAATATGCGGCGGCGATGGAGTCCTTGTTTGGAGAGGGCTGCTGCTACCGCTTGAAAATCCGTCCTGTGGGCGGCGTAAGGGTGATGTGAGGTGCAGGCTATGAACCACGAGATTAACAGATTATTGAATTTTGCCCAGCAGCAGGGGCTGCTTGACCAGGCTGATAAGGTTTATGGGGCAAACCTTTTGCTGGCTGCCCTGCAGCTGGAGGAGTTTAGTCCGGAGGAGATAGATGAGAGGCTGGAGGTGCCGGATGAGATCCTGAGCAGGATGCTGGATTATGCTGCGGAGCAGGGAATCATTGAGGATACTGCCAACCAGCGTGATTTGTTTGATACGCTGCTGATGAACTGCGTGATGCCACGGCCTTCGGAGGTAATCAGGGCTTTCAGGGCAGATTATGACCGGTCTCCTGAGCTGGCTACGGATAACTATTATAAGCTGAGTATTGCTTCTAACTATATAAGGAAGGCGCGTATTGACAAAAATGTTATCTGGCAGACGGCTACCGAGTATGGCGATCTGGATATTACGATTAATCTTTCCAAGCCGGAAAAGGATCCCCGTGATATTGCCAAGGCAAAGCTGGTGAAGTCCTCCAGCTATCCTAAGTGCCTGTTGTGCAGGGAGAATGAGGGCTTTGCCGGTCATGCCAGTCACCCTGCCCGCCAGACGCACCGCCTGATACCCTTGGATTTTGGCGGCAGGGAGTGGTTTTTGCAGTATTCCCCTTATACCTATTATAATGAGCATTGCATTATTCTGAACGGCGAGCATGTGCCCATGAAGATTTCCCGCCGTACCTTTGAAAACCTGACGGAATTTGTTACTTTGTTTCCCCATTATTTTGCCGGTTCCAATGCCGACCTGCCAATTGTAGGCGGTTCTATTCTGTCCCATGACCATTACCAGGGGGGGCGCTATACCTTTGCCATGGCCAAGGCACCGGTGGAAAAGAGCTATGTATTTGAGGCTTATCCTGAGGTGGAGGCAGGCAGGGTACGCTGGCCGATGAGCGCTCTCCGGCTGACCTCTGAAAATCGTCAGCAGCTGATTGATTTGGCAGAGCATATTCTGATGGTATGGCGTGGCTACAGCGATGATGGGGCAGGGGTTCTGGCCTTTTCCGGGCAGGAGCCTCACAATACCATTACCCCGATTTGCCGGCGCCGGGGCCGGGCTTATCAGCTGGATCTGGTGCTCAGAAACAACCGCACCGATGCAGAAAATCCTCTGGGGATTTTCCATCCTCATGCCAATGTCCATCATATCAAGAAGGAAAATATCGGCCTGATTGAGGTAATGGGGCTGGCGGTACTGCCGCCGAGGCTGAAGGGCAACATGGAAAAAATCCGGGAGGCGCTGCTGGCTGGCCGGGAAAGCATTGCTGATGATGAAGCCTTGGCTGTTCACGCTGACTGGTACAAGGAAATCAGGGCGGCCCATCCTGAAATTAATGAGGATAATGCGGCACAGATTATCAGGGATGAAATCGGCAGGGTATTTATGCAGGTGCTTACGGATGCAGGCGTATTCAAGCGTGACGAGGCAGGGCTGGCTGCCTTTGACAGATTTGTGGCAGCTTGCAAATAAGGCGTGGGCTGTGTGGCTAACAAGGAGTGAAATAAGATTATGGCTATATTGGTATGCGGCGGAGCCGGGTATATAGGTTCCCATACAGTTTATCAGCTGGTGGAAAAGGGCGAGAGTGTAGTTATTGTGGATAATTTGCAGACAGGTCATCTGGATGCAGTCAATCCCAAGGCGAAGTTTTATGAGGGAGATATTCGTGAGGCTGCCGTCCTGGATAAGATTTTTACAGAAAATGAGATAGATGCGGTGGTGCATTTTGCGGCTAATTCCCTGGTGGGGGAGTCCATGACCAATCCGCTGAAGTATTTTAACAACAATGTCTATGGTATGC
>JAEDOE010000228.1 GCA_016302095.1 Anaerovibrio sp.
AATCGGCAATAAATTTTGTTTTATCAATATAAAAATAATTGTTTTCCCGTATCTTGACGAAATCCTGCTCGCCAACTGCTATCGCCCTTGTCATGCTGCACCGCCTTTCCAGCAACTATTTCTACATGTCTACATCTATCTGCAAATCACCAACACTTTTATTCTACTATTGATTATACTACAAAATCCCCTGCATAGCTAATATCCTGAAACAAAATGACAAACATTCCATCTCTTTTTCTAAAAGCAAAACTGCCCCCCGGCAAAGCCGGGGAGCAGCCTTCATTCAAAATCTCAAAAGAGCAAATAACTCAGCCAAGGGCTAAATTATTTTGCCATTGCCTCCTGTACAGCAACTGCAACAGCAACGGACATACCAACCATAGGGTTGTTGCCGGCACCGATGAGGCCCATCATGTCTACATGGGCAGGTACGGAGGAGGAACCAGCGAACTGGGCATCACCATGCATACGGCCGAGGGTATCGGTCATACCATAGGAAGCAGGACCAGCAGCCATGTTATCCGGATGCAGGGTACGGCCAGTGCCGCCGCCGGAAGCTACGGAGAAGTACTTCTTGCCCTGCTCGATGCGCTCCTTCTTGTAGGTACCAGCTACTGGATGCTGGAAGCGGGTAGGGTTGGTGGAGTTACCGGTAATGGAAATACCAACATCCTCCTTGTGCATGATAGCAACACCCTCTGGAACGGAGTCAGCACCATAGCAGTTTACCTTGGCACGAGGGCCATCGGAGTAAGCTACGCGCTTAACCTCCTCAACCTCGCCAGTCTTGTAGTTGTACTGAGTCTGAACATAGGTGAAGCCGTTGATACGGGAGATAATCTGAGCAGCATCCTTGCCGAGGCCGTTCAGGATTACGCGGAGAGGCTCCTTGCGAACCTTGTTTGCAGTCTGAGCGATACCGATAGCACCCTCAGCAGCAGCAAAGGACTCGTGGCCAGCCAGGAATGCGAAGCAGGTATTCTCCTCGGAGAGCAGCATTGCAGCCAGGTTGCCGTGACCAAGACCTACCTTGCGGTGGTCAGCAACGGAACCAGGTACGCAGAAAGCCTGCAGGCCTTCGCCGATAGCCTTGGCAGCCTCTACAGCAGTGGTGCAGCCCTTCTTGATAGCGATAGCTGCGCCCAGGGTGTATGCCCACTTTGCGTTCTCGAAGCAGATTGGCTGCAGGTCAGTTACGATAGCAGCAGGGTCAAAGCCCTTCTCCTTGCAGATGTCAGCAGCTGCCTCAATAGATGGAATGTCGTATTTCTTACAAACTTCGTTGATACCGTCAATACGGCGCTCATAGCCTTCAAATAATGCCATTTTCTATTTCAGTCCTTCCTATTATCTCAAATTATTCCTTACGAGGATCGATGTAGCGAGCAGCCTCAGCGAAGCGGCCCTTGGTGGAGGTGTTAGCCTTGATTGCCTCATTGGCATCAGTGCCGGCCTTAATAGCCTCCATAGCCTTGCCCAGCTGAACAACTTCATAACCGATTACGCGGTCTTCGCTGTCAATAGCCATCCTAGTAACATAACCCTCTGCCAATTCGAGGTAACGAGGACCCTTGAGCTTGGTGGAATACAGAGTACCAACCTGGCTGCGGAGACCCTTGCCCAGGTCGTCCAGGCCAGCGCCTACAGGCAGGCCGTCATCAGAGAATGCAGTCTGGGTACGGCCGTATACAATCTGCAGGAACAGCTCACGCATAGCAGTGTTGATGGCATCGCAAACCAGGTCAGTGTTCAGTGCCTCGAGAATGGTCTTGCCTGGCAGAATCTCAGCAGCCATAGCAGCGGAATGAGTCATGCCGGAGCAGCCGATGGTCTCAACCAGAGCTTCCTCGATGATGCCTTCCTTAACGTTCAGGGTGAGCTTGCAGCCGCCCTGCTGAGGAGCGCACCAGCCGATACCATGAGTCAGGCCGCTGATGTCCTTAATCTCCTTGGACTGTACCCACTTGCCCTCCTCAGGGATTGGGGCAGGACCATGGTTTACTTCTTTTGCAATGCAAGTCATGTCTTCAACATGCTTATCATAATAAATCATTTCGTATTCCTCTCTTCACTAATTTTATAATACACCAGCCCTCAGGACAGGCAGGGAAGAATCCCTGCCCGCCTTGCGGCTATCACCCTGCACAAAACGTAGCAGGGATAATCACTTAACCTTCACCAGGCTCTTGCCGGTCATCTCAGCAGGAATTTCCATGCCTGCCAGAGTCAGCAGAGTCGGTGCAATATCACACAATGCACCATCAG
The DNA here is from genome assembly GCA_016302095.1 of Anaerovibrio sp. Taxonomy (GTDB): domain Bacteria; phylum Bacillota; class Negativicutes; order Selenomonadales; family Selenomonadaceae; genus Anaerovibrio. Next base: position 2,269 of record JAEDOE010000228.1, read on the forward strand.
AAGCAATCCAGCCTACACGGTCGGATACCACGATGAATGGAACAGGATTGGTAGTATGAGCCGTAAACGGTGCACCGGTCTCAGGGTCCACCATCTGGTCAGCGTTGCCATGGTCAGCAGTGATGCAGACATCGCCGCCCATCTCGCGGATAGCCTCCACGAACCTGCCTACGCAGGTATCCACAGTCTCCACAGCCTTGACAGCTGCCTCGATAACGCCGGTATGGCCTACCATGTCACCATTTGCATAGTTCAGGATGATGAAATCATACTTGCCGGACTTGATAGCCTCAACTACCTTGTCAGTTACCTCGATAGCGCTCATCTCAGGCTGCAGGTCATAGGTAGCAACCTTCGGGGACGGAACCAGGATGCGATCCTCGCCCTCATAAGGCTCCTCCACGCCGCCGTTGAAGAAGAAGGTAACATGAGCGTACTTCTCGGTCTCCGCAATGCGCAGCTGGGTCATGCCGTTCTGGGCAATAACCTGGCCGAGGGTATTCTCAATCGTCTCAGGCGGATAAGCCACCTCTACATTCAGGCCTTCCTCATACTGGGTCATGGTAGCAAAGGAAATCTTTGCCTCCTTGCGAGGGAAGCCCTCAAACTCAGCATCAGTAAAGGCATGGGTCAGCTCACGGGCACGGTCAGGACGGAAGTTGAAGAAAATCACGCCGTCACCATCGCTGATGCCCTTGTAATCGCCCACAACTACAGGCACTACGAACTCATCAGTTACCTCGTTGGC
>JAEDOE010000229.1 GCA_016302095.1 Anaerovibrio sp.
AATACGGATATAACCATGCTTGAGCAGGCACTAAAGCTGGCTTCTGACGGTCGCTTTGAGGACGGGGCAAATGCCCTGATTACTTATTTTGCCCAGGGGATTGTCATGCTGCCTGTCATGGACAGGGTACAGGAATGGGCTTGTGAGCATGGGGGAGAGCTGGCACCGGACAGGCTGGGACAGTTTGCCATGACCTTGCTCCTAAAGAGTCCTGATGTTGAGTCGGTGAAGTTTGGCTTAACGCTTTTGGAGGTGCTGGACAGGGAGCCAGACCAGGAGCTGAGGGAGATTTTGCTGACCTTGGCGTCCTGCGAGGAGCTGACGCTTTTCTGCCTGTTTGCCCTGGGGGGTTATGAGGATGCCAACCAGATTTATTTTGACCTGGCAAGGAAGCTGAAGGGCTGGGGCAGGATTCATGCAGTCAGCATGCTGAAGCCGGAAAATCAGGAGATGCGTGACTGGCTTTTGCAGGAGGGCTGGCAGAATGACATTATGCCGGAATATTCTGCTATCACCGTCATCAAGCGGACAAAGCTGGCGGATTTGCTGCAATCCGATCAGGGAGCGGCATGGATTGGCATTGCCGGATTTTTGATTGGATATGCCTTGCAGGACGAGCCGGTGGCAGGCCTGTCAAAATACAAGCGCACCGGGGAGCTGTTGCAGGCGTATCTGGAGCTGTATGAAGAAAATGCAGATACTGTAGATTCTGTAGATAATGCCGGAAATGTTACGATGCAGGAGTGTGACGAAGGAGCTTTGACCGGTCTTGAGCTGGTCAGGGCTGTTAGGGCATTTGTGGAGGGCCATGAGCTGGCTAACAAATGGCAGCTGGTGGAGCTGTGCAATAAAATTTTAGCGTAAGCTGTAATTTTTCAAATAAAAATGCTGCGTCAGATATCTGCCTGCGGGCTTGCTGATTATCAGTCAGCCCGGGGGATTTCTGTCGCAGCATTTTGCATTTCATTCGTTGTTTTTTAGGATTGTATGGTCTATTTTGTCAGACACCGAAAAGCAGTATTACGCCTCCGGCGGTGCTCATTGCCACAATGGAAAATTTGAGGATAGGGCGGGGAGCCAGGTGGGTAAGCTTTGCTCCTAGATAGGCGCCGATGAACTGCCCTGCCAGGGTTTGCAGGAATATGTTGAAGTCAAGCTGCCCGTTCAGGAGGTAGCCAAGCCCTCCTGCTATGGAGATGGGCAGGATAACCATCATGCAGGTGCCTATGGCATGTATCAGGGGCACGCCGAAAATAATCAGCAGGGTAAGCTGGATAAAGGCGGCGGCACCGATGCCGAAGGCGCCGGAGATGAAGCCGTTGACGGTTCCTGCCAGCATGCCGTAGAGATAAAGCTTTCTTCCTTCCAGCAGATGGTCAGGAAAATGAAAAAGGGAGTTCAGCCAATCCGACTGATATACCTTCAGGTAGAGCAGTACGGCAGAAAGCAGCATGATGTAGCTGGTCATGTAGCGCACCAGCTCCGCATCCAGCATCAGGGACACATTGGCACCGGCAAAGGAGCCCAGCATGCCGCCTATGCCCAGCACGGCACCAGTCTTTACTACTACCTCTCCCTCCCGGAAGTGGCTGTAGGCACCTGACAGTGTGGTAAATATCATGGAAGCCAGCGCTACAGCCAAAGCGGCATGCATGGGAACATGAAAGCCCACTACCAGCAGGGCGATGGTTACTCCCGCACCGCCTGCTCCTACAAAGCCTATAATAACGCCCAAAATCAGCATGGCAAGAAAAATCATCAGACATCTTCCTCCCTTTTATTTATTGTACTGTATGATGTCAGTCCAGCCATTATATCATATTTTGCAGGCAAGGTGAATGTTATATGATATTTGTGGAGAAATAATGTTTTTGTTCTTGACATGCAGTTGGATTGGTCGTATAATGGGAAATGCGCTGGTATAGCACAGTCGGTAGTGCATCGGATTCGTAACCCGAAGGTCGCCAGTTCGATTCTGGCTACCAGCTCCATAAAAAATGTACCCCTGCCTTGGAAGGCAGGGGTTTTTTAGTGTGATATATCAGCGGTTCATGTTGGCAAGCAGGGTTTCCTTCAGGCGGTTTTCAATCTGCAAAAGCTCCTGCTCGGCAGACTGGCGTGCCTGGCGCCCTTCCTGCTGGATTTTGAGTGTTTCCTCGATGGTGGTCACCAGGTCATCGTTGACCTTCTTTACGGTCTCAATATCCACGATGCTGCGGTTGTTTTCCTTGGCTGTTTCGATGGAATTGATTTTCAGCATTTCGGCATTGCGCTTCAAAAGCTCGTTGGTGGTATCGGAGATTGCCTGCTGCATTTTCAGCACATTCTGCTGGCGGGTAAGCCCCAGGGCGATGACAATCTGGTTTTTCCAGAGGGGAATGGCGTTGTAGATGGCACTCTGCACCCTTTCTACCAGAATCTTGTCGTTGTTCTGGATGAGCCTCAGCTGCGGAGCGGTCTGGATGGCGATGGTCTTGCTGATTTTCAGGTCGTGTACCTTCTTTTCAAAGCGATCCACGTTGCTCTCAAAGTCGCTGACTACCTGGCCCGCCATAGGGTCGGCAGAAGCGGCGGCATCGGCCCTGAGCTTTGGCAGCACCGTGCTGCGCATCTCCTCCAGCTTTTCCTCACCGGCGCGGATATAGAGCTCCAGATGCTTGAAGTATTCCAGGTTTTTCTGGTAGAGGGCATCAAAGAGCATGATGTCCTTCATCATGGTGGTCTTGGATTTTTCCAGCTCGGACTGTATCTTGTCTACCTTGGTGGAAAGCTTCTCGTAGGAGGCAAGCATGGTCTCACCTTTGCTGACCAGGGCGCCGATGAGGGGGAGCTTCTTTACGAAGCTGTCAGATTCCTTGCGGTTAAATTCGTTGATTTTGCCGGACAGGTCAGTGAGCAGGGCGCCTACCTCGCCGCTGTCCTTGGTGCGTACCTGTGACAGCAGGCTGTCGGAAAAATCCGCCATGTTCTTCTGGGCACCGGAGCCGAACTGCAGGGCATAGCCGGAGTTCATCAG
>JAEDOE010000230.1 GCA_016302095.1 Anaerovibrio sp.
GCGCACCGAGGCACAACAAAGGTTTCTGATGGCACATGCCGCAACCCATCCCTTTTTTTGTTTGAACAGATACAACAGAATCCCATTATATTCAATTAGTATGAGCAACTCAATCTATCGTAATGCGGGCCTGCGCCTCACTGTATTCCATTCCTATCACCCCATGCAGTTTTTCTGTCAGATAGTTTTCCAAGGCCTCTGCATCAAGATAGCCAATGCTCTGGGAATCCAGCTTGGCACCAGGCAGGCAAAGACCTGCATAGGTATCGCCGCCGGAGGCGAGAAATTCAATCATGGCTATAGAGTAGACAGCTTCCGGCTGAAATGGATGCTTGCCTACAGACTCAATGGTGACACGGCTTCCCGGCTGGGCAGGTGCATAATAGCCGGAGTTTGGATACTGCTCGCCCTTTTGGTAGGCAACAGCAGTATTGACCGTATAGCTGATACCTGCCACCTGCGGGAAGGAACCCATAGCCTCAGGGGTATAGGCGGTAGCAGCCTCCAGAATTTCCAGCAGCTTGCTGCCAGTGATTTTCACAACGTACAGCTGATTGTTATAGGGATTCATGTTGTAGAGCATGCCGCGCGTAATATCACCGGGAGCTATGCCGCTGCGAATACCGCCGCCGTTGCAGATAGCGGCATCTACAGTACCGTTCAGCACATTCGCCTGAGTCGCCTGCCAGAGCACAGCATCAGCACAAAAATCCCCGGCATTAGTTTCCATGGTGCGGACACCCGGTACACGGCTGCCATCCAGTGTCACCAGGGATTTTCCTATCACCTGCCCGAGATTGGCAGAAACCTGGTCCTTTACGGTCTGTATCAGCAGTTTTACCTTCGGATTTTCCGCAGTGTATTCGCCGAAGGCAATCATTTTTTCCACCCATTTGCCATTTTCCTGCACAATACAGCCGATATTATTAGTATAGTAGCCGGTTTCAGCCAGCAGGGTATCGCCCACATATTTGTTTTTTACCTGATGGTCATGGCCGTCAATGAAAATATCAATGCCGCTGGCATGGGATAGCACAGCTTCGGCACTGCTTTCCATGCTATCCGGCATGCTGCCCAGGTGCCCCAGGGCAATGACCAGGTCACAGCCCTGTTCCCTCAGCTCCTTTGCGGCAGTATCGGCAGCCTGCCACAGCTCCCTGCCCTGCAAAAAAGTCAGGCCGCGCACATTTTTCGGGGAAGTGCTGGTAATGGTATCAGGCGTAGTCAGCCCCAGAATACCGATTTTCAGGTTATTTTTTTGGATAATCGTATAGGGAGGGATAAAATTTTTGCCGCTGGCTTCGATTTGTATGTTGGCGGCAACATAGGGAAACAAAGCCTCTGACATGCGTTCCTTCAGTACATCCTGCCCGTAATCAAATTCGTGGTTGCCCAGGGTGGCGGCATCATACCCGGCAGCATTCATAAACTGAATGGCGGATTTTCCCTTGCTGAAATTCACCAGATTGTTATCCTGAATGGCATCTCCTGCATCCAAAAGCAGTACCTGATAGCCGTCGGACTCAAGCTTCTCCTTGAGGCTGGCTATTACAGCCATGCCGTTGTGGCCGTCTCCGTATTCGTCATAGCCGTGGGTATCATTGGTATGCAGGATAACCAGTTTGCTGAAATCAGCTGCCAGGGCTGACTGGCACAGCAGAAGCAGCATAATCAGCAGAAAAAATGTCTTGCGCACAAATTGCATAAATCTTCCTCCTAACTGCTATTGTAGTAATATCTGCTTATAATTATACTGATTTTGTTGATTTTTGGCTATCTTCAATTAGGCTTTCCGTAAAGCCATTTCCATTAGTCTGTGTGAAGAATGAGCACGAGCTGGCCGATTGCTGTGCCTGCCTGAAGGGCGAGGGGCACTGGCTGACGTATCTGAAAAGGTTTTCATAAGCTGATAACTTTTTCCTATTCTGCAATGCTATGATAGGGCTGAGAATAGTTTGGCAAAACATAGTTAGTACAAAATGGAGTGATTGGTCTATGGAAAAGGTTTTGCAGAATGAGAAGCTGTCCATCGTGGTAAATTCTTTTGGCGGGGCACTAAGCTCCATCAGGGACAAGGACGGCACGGAGTATTTGTGGCAGGGGGACAAGAGGTATTGGAGCGGTCAGGCACCGGTGCTTTTCCCTATCTGCGGCAGTTTGCGCAATGACAGGGCGATGATTGGCGATGGCAAGGAAACCTGTATGCCAAGGCATGGCATTGTGAGAAAAAAGGAATTTGTGCTGGAAAAGGCTGATGAGGAGGAAATCGTCTACAGCATAGCTGCCGATGAGGCCTCCTTGACACAGTATCCATATGATTTCAAGCTGTCCATATCTTACAGGCTTTCAGGCAAAGCCATAGAGATAGGGTATACTATAGAAAATCGCGGTTCGGCTGTGATGCCGTGTTTCCTGGGGGCCCATCCGGGGTTCAACTGCCCATTGACTGATGATACGGTGTATGAGGATTATTATCTGGAATTTGAGCAGGCGGAGGACTGTACGGCAGCTGTCAATCACCCTGATACCGGGCTGGTGGACAGGCAGTCCCGGCAGGCCTTTTTGCAGGGAACGAAAAGGCTGCCTCTGGATTACAGGTATTTTGCGGTGGATGCCGTTACCCTTGACAGGCTGAAATCCCGCAGGGTGCGCCTGGCAACGGAGAAGCACAACAAGGGTATCGAGGTGGATTTTGCAGATTTTCCGTATCTCATTCTCTGGTCCACTGCCAACAAGAGCCCGTTTATTGCCTTGGAGCCATGGAGCGGACTGTCCACCTGCACTGATGAAGGTGATGTGTTTGAGGAAAAGGCGGATGTCAGCCTGATAGAGCCATTGGGCAAAAAAGAATTTAAGCTGCGAATCAGTATTTTATAAATTTCAGTTTATCGTCGTGAAGGTACGAGCATTTTGGAACATTAATGGATGAGTTTTGTTGGTTCGTGTACTCTGTTCAGATTGAAAATGGGCTGAGCGGGACAGCTACCCATAGAAAACACGCTCTCGCTCCTAGTTG
>JAEDOE010000231.1 GCA_016302095.1 Anaerovibrio sp.
TTGATACCCCTGCATCCTTCTGCCAGCGCATGGGAAGGATTGCTGTGGAATGGAATGGCACGGCAGAAAAAGGGAACACTATTAAGGGCGGCATGGCAGCAGAAGCAGGAAAAAGTGCGAAAGGCGGCAAGGCAGGCAGTTCGGGAGATGAGCTGCACGAAAGCAGCCGCCAGTATCGCTTTTTTGACAGCCGTCAGGAAGCGGCGGAGTTTATGGCGGCTCAGGAGCTGGAGGAGGCAAAAATGCGCCGTTCCAACCTGGAGGATGTGTTTATTGAGCTGACTGGCAGAAGGGAGGGGCTGTGATGCTCTTGCAGGATATTTGGACAGTGTTCTGGCGGGACTGGATTGTGCTGCAGCGGCGGCTGAAAAAGTTTATTTTTAGCCGTATGGTAGCGCCGCTGTTGTACATGGTGGCCTTTGGCTGGGGGCTGGGGCGCAGTATTCAGGTGACGGACGGCTCCTATCTTGATTTTTTGGTGCCGGGTATTCTGGCACTTAATTCCATGAATATCAGCTTTAACAGCGTGACGCCGGTTCATTCGGAGCGCATCTATCACAAGAGCCTGGAGGAATACATTATCGCCCCGGTGGTACCGGAGGCCTTCGTGATTGGCAAGGTGCTGGCGGCAGTGCTGCGGGGGCTGATTTCCTCGGCAATTATTTTGGTGCTGGCAGTGCTTTTCGGGGCGCAGCTGCATCTGACACCGCTGTTTTTGCTAGTGCTGATTGTCAACTGCATCATTTTTTCGGAAATCGGCTTTTTTGCCGCCATGACCATCAGCACCTATGAGGAAATGGGACAGGTCAATACCTATGTGCTGCTGCCAATGTCCTTCCTCTGCGGTACTTTCTTTTCCGTGCACACCCTGCCGGAGGTGGTGCGGTACTTTATCCAGCTGCTGCCTCTTACACATACCAGCTACCTGCTACGGGGGATTTCCCTGGGACAGCCCATAGCCTTGGAATCCTTGGTGGTGCTGGTTTTGTATGCTATAATATTATTCATGGCGGCCCGCTGGGCGTTTTTGCGGCTGACAAAGTGAATGAAATATAGCTTCCATGTTTTGCTGCTTTGTGATGTATAGTATATGTGGTTTTGTGATGTGTAGTAGGTGCTGTTTTGTGGCCTTTATTATATTGTAATTTTTATTGAAATACGGGTGTAGACAATGTTGAGAAAACTGTTTCATCATGCCAGCTCCCAGAGCGATTGCACGAAGCTGTGCTGTACGCGGATTGAGAGCTTCGGGGTAAGGGCTGGCAATCTGGTGATTTTTGAGGATGTAAATATTCATGTGCATTGTGGCCAGCTGACGGCTATCATAGGGCCTAATGGCGCCGGGAAAAGCACGTTGCTGCGGGCCATCCTGGGGGAGGTTCCCCATACGGGGCAGCTGAAGTATACGGATGCCAAGGGCAAGCACACCGGCAGCCCGGTTATAGGCTATGTGCCCCAGTATCTGAAGTTTGATGTTAGTGCGCCCATTACGGTGCAGGATTTGTTTGCGGCCTGTCTAAGTAACCGCCCGGTATGGTTGCTGCCTGTAAACAATCGCCAGAGAATTTTGGAGAGTCTGAGGCGTGTCAAGGCGGCAGAGCTGATTGACCGCAGGCTGGGAGCCTTGTCCGGCGGCGAGCTGCAAAGGGTGCTGGTGGCACTGGCGCTGAACCCAATGCCTGATTTGCTGCTTCTGGACGAGCCGGTATCAGGGGTTGACCAGAACGGCTTAGAGATTTTTTATGAGATACTGGAGGATTTGCAGAACAACGAGGACATGGCGATTATCCTTGTATCCCATGACCTGAACATGGTGGCCCGTCATGCGGACCAGGTGGTGCTGATGAACAAGGGCGTGGTGTGCAGTGGCAGTCCGGAGGAGGTATTTCGCGACAGGAGAACACGCAAAATCTTCGGTATGCTGGCAGGTGATGGCACACGGGACAGGGGAACTGGCTTCGAGTGGCTGCCCCACAGGAAAAAATCCGCCGGTGAGGGCTGTAGCTGCGCTTGTGATTGTGGAAGCATTAGCAAAAGCGATGCTGGATTTGGTAGTGGTGATGGCAATATTTATGATGTCGGTCAAGAGGGGGATGGCAGATGATGGAAACGATTTACGGCATATTGTCTGCCCTTCCCTTTGACTGGCTGCATTATGACTTCATGAAAAATGCCCTGCTGGCAGTGCTTTTAATTACCCCGCTTTTTGGGCTGTTGAGTACCATGGTGGTATCCAATCGCATGGCGTTTTTTTCGGATTCTTTGGGGCATGGAGCTTTTACGGGGCTTGCTCTCGGTGCGCTTTTTGGCATCTTTTCCCCTGTGCAGTCCCTGCTGCTGTTTTCCGTTGTCTTTGCACTGCTGATTACCTGGATAAAAAATCATAGCACTGCCTCTACTGATACCATCATTGGCGTGTTTTCCTCAGTGGGAATTGCGGCAGGCCTGATGATGATGTCCTATGGGGGGAGCTTCAACAAGTACGCCAGCTACCTGATTGGCGATATTCTCAGTATTACTCCGGAGGAAATCGGTTCTCTGGCAGTGGTGCTGGTGCTGGTCTTTGTGACCTGGGGGATTTTGTTCAACAGGCTGATGATTGTCAGCATCAATGCGTCCTTTGCCAGGAGCCGGGGAATTTCTTCTACCCTTGTGGAAGGCGTTTTTGCAGCCATGGTAGCAGTGGTGGTTGCCATCAGCATCCAGTGGGTAGGGCTTTTGATTATCAACTCACTGCTGGTTCTGCCTGCTGCGGCAGCGCGGAACGTGGCTGCCAGCGTCAAGCAGTATCATCTTTTTTCTGTGGCATCGGCCATGCTTTCCGGCGTTACCGGGCTGGTGGCGGCCTATTACTGCAATATGGCGGCAGGTGCTACCATTGTAGTGGTGTCAGCCGTGATTTTTTTCCTGACCATGGCAATGAAGAACCGGCTGTCAAAATAATTCTGCCATGCAGATGGTGATATAATACAAACATGAGCGAAATAAAATACCACTCAAGCCACAATATCGTA
>JAEDOE010000232.1 GCA_016302095.1 Anaerovibrio sp.
CTGTCCACCAATAAATCAGCAGGCAGGCAATAACCACGGAGGTAGCCACGCAGTCACTCATGCTGTCTACAGCCACCGCGTTGAAGGCGGGAGAATCCGTCCGCCTGCCCAGCTGCCTGTTAAAGGCACCCAGCCAGACCTTGAAGCCCACCGAAACTGCCATGACAGCAACGGCCGCCACCGAAACCTCCACCGGCTCCGGCTCCAGGAGCTTGCCCACCGAGGTCTTAATCAGCTCGAAGCCCACCAGGAGGATTATCCCGGCAATAATCAGGGCGGCAATATACTCAATGCGCCCGTGGCCATAGGGGTGCTCCTCGTCCGCCGGCTTGGCAGACATCTTCAGCCCCAGCATAGTCACAACGGAACTTCCCGCATCGGAAAGATTGTTGATGCCGTCGCCAATAATCCCCACAGAACCACTGACAAAGCCCGTCACCAGCTTCATGGTACAGAGCAGCAGATTCACGCAGATGCCCACACTGCCGCTTAAAAGGCCATATCCCTTACGCACCCGGGAATTATTCACATTATCAAAATCCTTAACAAATTTCCGTATCAAAAATTCCGTCATAAAACCACTTCTCTGAAAAAAACTTTCCCGAAGGAAAAAATAGCATAAACAAAACAATTTTCCCTAAACTGCAAGCCGGAAGCAAATTTAATGGGCAATTAAATTTCCTGCAAAAATGCCTTGTAGCCCTTGTAGGCCTCGTACACATCCACCTTGCTGACAGCTTCCCAAGGCGCGTGCATGCTCAGCACCGCCACGCCGCTGTCAATGACGTTCATGCCGTAGAGGGACATGATGTAGGCGATGGTACCGCCGCCACCCAGGTCAACCCTGCCCAGCTCCGCTGTCTGGAAGCTGACCTTGTGCTTGTCCAGCACTGCCCGGAGCCTGCCCAGGTACTCTGCGCTGGCATCATTGGAGCCGGACTTGCCCCTGGAGCCGGTGAATTTCATCAGCACCATGCCCTTGCCAAGATAGGCGCAGTTCTTCTTGTCGTAGGCACTGGCATAAAGGCTGTCAAAGGCAGAGCTGACATCAGAGGACAGCATATAGGAATTTGCCAGGCAGCGGCGGGTGGAAAGACCGCTGTAGCCCCCCAGGGCATGAAGGATTTCTGCTACCGCATTCTCAAAGAACCGGGACTGCATGCCGCTGGCACCCACGCTGCCGATTTCCTCCTTGTCCACCAGCAGGCAACAGGATGTACGCTCCACCTTATCCACTTCCAGCATGGCAGCCAGGGAGGTATAGGCGCATACCCGGTCATCATGGCCATATGCCAGCACCATGCTGCGGTCAATCCCCAGGTCCCTTGCCCTGCCGGCAGGCACCATAGTCAGCTCCGCGGAAATGAAATCATCTTCCTCAATGCCATACTGCGCCTGCAAAAGCTCCAGAATGCCAGCCTTCACTGCATCCTTTTCCTTGCCCTTCAGCGGATGGCTGCCAATGAGCACATCCAAATCCTCGCCTTCCACTACCACGGTAGCCTTCTTTTCCATCTGCTTCTGGGAAAGGTGAATCAGAAGGTCGGTCACGCAGAAAACAGGGTCATCCTCCTTTTCGCCGATAACCACATTCACCACGCTGCCATCCTTCTTTGCTACTACGCCATGGAGAGCCAGAGGCAGGGTGACCCACTGATATTTCTTGATGCCCCCATAATAATGGGTATCAAAATAAGCCATGCCGCCATCCTCATAAAGCGGCTTCTGCTTCAAATCAAGGCGGCAGGTATCAATATGCGCCCCCAGGATTGCCATGCCCTTTTCCATGGACATAGTGCCGATATTGAACATGGCAACAGCCTTCTTCATGCAGACAGCATATACCTTGTCCCCCGGCTTCAGGCTTTCACCCCCCTCAATAATCTCCTGCAAATCACGATAGCCCTTTTCCCTTGCCTGACGGATAATCTCCTCAGTGCTTTCACGCTCCGTCTTGCAGCTGCTGAGAAAATCCTTGTAGTTTTCATTCAGGCTGGCAAGAGCCTCCTTCTCAGCCTCGCTGTAGCTGTTCCAGACAGCCTTTTCCTCATTTTCCTTCTTATCCTTGTTCTCCATGGTCTCTATCTTTTCCTCTGCCATCAAAATTACCTCAATTGTTTCCTCACTATTATTTCATCTTGTCCAGGATCCGCAAAAAATCATCCCGGCACACCGCCTGATTAAAGAGGCAACGAAGCTCCGCGCTGCCCTTGATGCCCTTGGTATACCAGGTGGCATGCTTGCGCATTTCGCGGGGGCCGATATAGTCCCCCTTAAATTTCAGCAGCATATCCAGATGGCGGATAATTACTTCCTTGCGCTCATCCATAGTAGGTCCCGGCAGCACAGCCCCCGACCTCAGATACTCTGTCAGCTGGCGGAATATCCAGGGATTGCCCTGGGCAGCCCTGCCCACCATAACAGCCTCACAGCCTGTTACCTGACGGATTTTTATCATATCCTGCACATTTCGTACATCGCCGTTGGCTATTACAGGAATCCGCAGGCTTTCACGCACCCTGCCAATAATCTGCCAGTCAGCCTGGTCCCGGTAAAACTGCTCCCGGGTCCTGCCATGAATGGCAATGGCAGCCACCCCTGCCTCCTGTGCCAGCTGCGCCATCTCCATGATGTTGATGCTATCCTTGTCCCAGCCGATGCGCAGCTTGACGGTTACCGGCATATCCACCGCCCCTACCAGCGCCTTCAGCACCCTGTAGGCATTCTCAGGATTCTTCAGCATGGCAGAACCCTCATGGTTCTTCACCACCTTGGGTGCAGGGCATCCCATGTTAAAATCCAGAATATCAGCACAGCCCAAAGAAGCCACATACTCAGCCGCCTTTGCCACGCTATCCGCCTCCGCCCCAAAAAGCTGCATCGCCATAGGGCGTTCCTCCGGCTCCGTTTTCAGCATATTCAGGGTATGCTCGTTGCGATAATTAATGCCCTTGTCGCTGACCATCTCCGAATAAACCAGAGGACAGCCCATCTCCCGCGCCA
>JAEDOE010000233.1 GCA_016302095.1 Anaerovibrio sp.
AATCCGCCAGCACCTGCCCCATCAGCGGGTCATTGACACGGGTAGTCAGCTTGCCGTCAGAGAAGGTTCCGGCTCCTCCCTCCCCGAACTGCACATTGGATTTTTCGTCAAAGGCACCGCCAGCCCAGAACCTGGCAATATCCTCATGCCGCCTGTCCACATCCCTGCCCCGCTCCACTACCACGGGACACCAGCCATGCCGCGCCAGTGTCAGTGCCGCAAACATGCCGGCAGGACCAAAACCAGCCACCACCGGCGGCAAATCCAGCCTGCCTATAGGCGAAAACCGCTCCGCAGGCTCCCCTGCCTCCGGGGCTTTGGACACATTCCTGTCCTTTTTCCAGCGGCTCAGAAGCTTTTTCTCGCTGCCCTTCAACGCCACATCCAGCATATACACAAACCTGATGGGTGCACCGTGAAACCGCCTGGCATCCACAGCTTTCCTGACCACCTTCACCTGGCTGACAGCTTCCGGCATCACTCCCAGCCGCTCCGCCGCCAGCACAGCCAGCTCCCTGGTATCATCAAAATTCACGTTAAAATTTGCAATTCTTATCAATGCATCCACTCTCCACGCAAAAAACACTGAACACAAAACACTTGCCAATGACATTATACCATTGACAAGTGCCAGCTATCCACACAATATATCAGTTATATTTTACATCATTTTTTATTAATTTTGATACTAACGCTGACAGCCTTATTAGGCGAGGTAACCCCTTCAGGCAATACCAGCTCTGCCTCCCTGGTACCGCTTTCTGTCATGCCAGCCAGGGAAACAGGCTGCGTCTCCAGGCTCTTGATATCTGCCAGCAGCCTGGTAGCACCGCTGATTTCCACCTGGGCAGGCTCCACTGTCACGCCTCCCAGCTTGTAGCCCTCAGGCAAAATCCCGTTTACCAGAGGCTTTACAGTCACAATCTTCTTGCCCATGCCTGGCACCAGCTGCACAGTTACATCCATCTCCCCCGGCAGCACCGAAAGGCTAGTCACCTGGTTGCCATCCGCATCCACTGCCGTCAGCTTGACACGCATGGTAAAATCAGCCGTATTATCCGACAGCTTTATCCTGCCTGCTGCCTTCACAATGGATTCTACCAAATGCCTCGGCCCATATACATTGACATACCGCTGCACCGGCTGCACGCTGCCCACCTCCATCCCCTGGGCAGGCTTGCCGCTGACAGCAATCTCCACCGGCACCCCATGGGCAATCAGGCTCTCCATGCTCACGTTGACCACGGCATCCGAAAGCTCCACAAGCTCAAACCCCTGGGGGATGACCGTCTTTATCTTCGCCTCATACTCCCCCTCCGTATTGCCGGACAAGTCGATAACCGCCTTGAAATCATACTCATGGGCAGTGGCCATCAGGGCACGGGGAGCACGCACCTTCATCCTGACTTCACTGACATCCATGGAAACATTGTACCCCTCCGGCGCATTAACCATCTCCACAGGCACTGTATAAGTGGCATTAACCGAAGGATTTTCCTCGTTCATCACATAGCCCCACATGATAATCGCCGCAATCAGTGCCAGAATCTTGACAGGAAGATTGCGCCTAACCAGATTACGCAGATTGATCATCATTTGTTCTTCCTCCAAGCATCAAACACATTTTTTATATCCTTCATTTTTAAGGTTGGATCATCCTTGGTGAGCAACGGGCGGAGCCTGTTCTTCAGCTGCTCCGAGTTCAGCCGCCTGGTAATATGCCCGTTCTCTGCAATGGAGACAATGCCTGTCTCCTCGCTGACAATCACCACCACTGCATCACACTGCTCGGACAGCCCCAGAGCCGCCCTGTGCCTTGTTCCCAGCTCCGTGCTGAGGCTGCGGTTCTCCGTCAGGGGCAGCAGGCAGCCGGCGGCAATCATGCGGTTGCCCCGGATAACTGCCGCACCGTCATGGAGGGGCGTATTGGGAATAAACACATTCATCATAAAGGGAGCCGTTACCAGTCCGTCCACCCTGATGCCGGTATCAATAATCTCGTTGATGCCGATCTCCCGCTCCAGCACTATCAATGCGCCAATCTTCTTGGCAGACATATTGAACACCACCTTGTCAATCTCGTTGACCAGGGTATCCGCCTCCTCCGTATTCAGGTACACAGCTGAACCCAGGAACTTGCCCTGGCCGATACGCTCAAGGGCACGCCTCAGCTCCGGCTGGAACACAATCGGCAGTGCCATGAACAGGAGATAGATGCTCTTGGACAGCAGCCAGTAGATGGCATGCAGCTCCAGGATATACGCCCCCAGCGCCACACCCATCATCACGAACAGCCCCTTGGCCAGGGTGATGGCCCTGGTATCCTTCAGCATCTCATAGGACTTGTACAAAATAACAGCCACCAGCAGTATGTCCACCACATCACGAAACCCTACTGTGGACAACAGGCCATGGTACTGTATCGGAACAGAAAAATCAAACGGCATATACATACTCCCCTACATAAAAAAACAACAGACAAAACCCATGCATCAATCAATAAAAATTATTCCGAAAAAACTTCCTATATTTTTCATTCGCGAAAAAAAGCAGAAATCCTGCATTTTCCGAAAAAATATAAATCTTTTTTGTGATTTTTTTATGAAAAGGACTGCAAATGCCCACAATCAGCCACAAAAAAGCCGGAGAGACAGAAAATGCCTCCCCGGCTGCCTTGCCGTTCAATTAATGAAATTAATACTCGCCGGCCACATCAATAAAGCCGTATACATCCTTTTCCTTGCCGGTGTGCAGGCCGTCAATGTAATCATACAGCTTCTGGGCGAACTGGCCGATCTTGCCGCCGCTGATTACCCTGTCCTGGCCCTGATAGCCCAGCACGCTGACAGGAGAAATAACCGCTGCCGTGCCGGAGCCGAATACCTCCTCCAGCTTGCCGTTCTCATAAGCCTCAATCAGCTCATCAATAGAAACTTTGCGCTCCTCGGTAGGGATGCCCCACTCCTTGCACACCTGCAGCACGGTACGGCG
>JAEDOE010000234.1 GCA_016302095.1 Anaerovibrio sp.
GAGAAGGGCAGCTTTATCCCCTTTGCCCTGATTGAAAGCAGATTTGCGGGGAAAACCTTGGAAGCCGTTCAGACTATGCAGAAAACCAGAAAGAATACCGTATCCGCTGCCACCACAGACAGCCTTCAGGCGCAAATCAACCTGGCAGAACATATTCAGGTCATTGCCACTCAGGGCAAGCACTCAGATGTGGGGTTGAAGAACATCCGCAGCACCCGCAAAAAAGAACAGACCCGAACCCATACGGATTATGTGAAGGAGGTTTCTGTATGAATCTACCCAAGATGCTGTCTGGGCAGGAATTGACAACTGCCCTCCAGATACTGCCCGAATACCGCCCAGAGCTGCGCCAGGAGAATGCGGCGGTGCGGCTGATGGCTCTGTCTGACCTGTATCAGGTGTATATTCCCTCTGCCATGTCCGTGGAGATATACAGTAAGCTGTATCTGGCCCTGCTGCGCTCCATGCAGAAAAAATGCACGCTGGATGCTGTACGGCAGCGGTATGAAAACCACCGAGCAATCCAGCAGCGAGAGTGCAGGGGTATTATCGGCGGCAGCGACAGCTTTACCATCATTGGCACTTCTGGTATCGGGAAAAGTTCCGCTATCAGTAGAGCAATTTCCTTGGTGTCTGAACAGAAAATCATTCAGCTGGACAGCCCCCATTCCAAAGTGATTCCCTGCCTCACGGTTCAATGCCCCTTCGATTCTTCGGTGAAGGGGCTGCTGCTGGAAATTCTGCGGAAAGTGGACGAGGAATTGGATACTACCTATTCTGTCAACGCACAAAAGGCCAGAACGACCACCGATATGTTGGTGGGAAGCGTTGCATCTGTCTGCCTGAATCATATTGGCCTTTTGGTAGTGGACGAGATACAGAATGTGGTTGCCTCCAAGAATGGACGGAATCTCATTGGCGCATTGACCCAGCTTATTAACAATTCTGGTATTTCCATCTGCATGGTGGGTACGCCAGAGTGTACCGCATTTTTTGAACAGGCTATGCAGATGGCACGGCGGTCTGTGGGGCTGCAATATACGGCCCTGCCCTATGATGATTACTTTCAGACGGTGTGTGAAGTGCTATGGCAATATCAGTATGTGCGGCAGTCCTCCGAGCTGACCCCTGCCATTATCCGTTGGCTCTATGAGCATTCAGCGGGTGTCATTTCCATTGTGGTGTCCCTCCTTCACGATGCCCAGGAGCTGGCTATTTTGGATGGGACAGAGGAATTAAATTTGACCACTTTGGGCAGAGCCTATCAGCAGCGGCTGTCCTTCCTGCACGGGTATATCCAACCCTGCATTACCCAGGGCAAGCAGACCTCTACCGCCAAGAAAGCAACTTCGATTCCAGATACAGCAGCATATGAAAAAAGGGATGGCAAGAGCGTTTCCGAGTGTGTAGCTTGGGCCAAGGCCCAGGGGCTGGATGTAGCCAAGGTTCTGGCAGAGCATTTTACCGTGGAGGAAATTGCAATATGATTGCCTATCTGCCAACACCCTATCCCGATGAACTGGCCTTCAGCTGGTTCAGTAGATATTATGTCCACACTGGCTGTCTAACCCACAAAGCAGCCTTGCAGGAGCTGCTTGCGAAACGATGCAATAACCCCAGCAAAGAATTTCTGGGTCAGCTGAGCCAGAATGCCAAATCTGCCATTGAAGCTATCATGCCGCTGGAGGATGCCATTCTGAACCACACCATGTTTCCGCAGTATGCCCGTTTTCTCCCCGCAAAGGAGCGGACAGAGGCACTTCACAAGTTGACCCATGAAATCACAGACCCCAATCGTCTTTTTGGCATCCAACCGAGAGCTGCGCAGGAACAGTATTTGCGCTATTGCCCCCTCTGTGCAGCAGAGGACAGAGCCGCCTATGGAGAAGCCTATTGGCATCGGAAGCACCAGATTCGAGGTATGACCGTATGCACTAGGCACAAATGCCGTCTGGAAGACTCGCAAATCACAGCCAAAAGCGAACAGGGCTTTACACTGGCCCCAGCCGAGCTTTCCATGGATG
The DNA here is from genome assembly GCA_016302095.1 of Anaerovibrio sp. Classification (GTDB taxonomy): domain Bacteria; phylum Bacillota; class Negativicutes; order Selenomonadales; family Selenomonadaceae; genus Anaerovibrio. Next base: position 2,025 of record JAEDOE010000234.1, read on the forward strand.
CAATACAGCCTACGTTTGTCACAGACACACGGCAGTTCCGCTATGCCGTATTTCTGGAGGCCGTTTTTGATGCACCCATGACCTTGGAAATCCCTATCCGGGCGGTTCTGTTTCAGGGATTGCGCAAGACAAAGTATCTCAAACCCTCTGGCAGGAGCCGATATACAAAGGCCCTGTCGGATGATTTGGCGCAATATTTCCAGCATATCGGCATCCCCCAGATTGCCACCATGTCAAAGATACAGCGCACCCTTCTGGAAGATGGCTGCGAATATACCGTAGTATGCCAACTGGCTTTTTTCTTGGGCATGACCGCGGAGGAGCTGACTGCCCCTGTGTTATCCCAATCGGTTCTCACCCAAGAGGCCAATACCCACTATATTGCCAATGCCGACCCTGTGGACTGGACGGAGTATGACAGGGCCACAGCCCCACTATTAGAGCAGCTGGCTCAGGCAGTATACAGCGGCGCAGCCAGCAAAGAGGGCCGACCAGAACGGCTTTCGGAGCGTCAGGTCTATCGGGAGCTTGGCTTGTTGGGGCATCAGCTGGAAAATATGCCCATGTGCCGAGCCATCTTTGATAGATACACCGAGAGCTACCCCGAAAGCTGGGCCAGAAAAATCATATGGGCCTATCAGCGACTGCAAAAGGATGGACGGCCCTTCTATTGGTCAGATATTCGCAAACTGTCAGGCGTAAAGAAAGCGCATATTCAGGAGATTATGCCCTATATTGCTTCCTATGCGGATGCTGCCACCGCTGCGTCGATTACAAAGCTTGTGGGGCAGACTGATATTTGAAAAGCATCGGAGAAAGAAGATATAACAGCACTATTTTGAGGTTTTAATAGGATTCTTCTATGCAATTTCTTTTATATGTGATAAAATGAGTGGGTATCCATCTTCTAAACTATGGGAGAACAGCACATGGAGGCAGCAAAATGAAATCAAAAGAACTCCGAGA
>JAEDOE010000235.1 GCA_016302095.1 Anaerovibrio sp.
GGCAAAGGAACTGGCGGCAGAAGGGCAGGCAGGTGATGCGGAACCTGAAAATACGGAGCTGGCTAGAAAATCCGTAGAAGCCTTCTGGGAAGCGGTGCAGCTTTCTCATGTGCTGAAACGAGAGGAAAGGGAAGCAGATGAATGGGCGGCGCAGCTGATTGCCACCAGCGGCTTTGATGTATATGCGGCTGTCAATCTCTGGCCCTGGCTGGAGGAATTGTATGGCCCTGTGCCCAATGCCAGCAACCACCTGAGCTACAAGGAGCGCAGTAAAATATATGAAGCGGCAGGCCGGTATGTAGAGCAGTAAGTGGTTTGCAATGATTTTTAGCTTATAAGCAAAATATTTCTGCACGCTTTCATTTTCTATGGTAAAATGGTATAGCATTTGTTGGAAGCACAATTGTATTTTGACGGTTGCGTGGCAACATGCACATATTTCTTATTTATTTTGTGATTTTGCGATTGTGCCTGCCTATACCTATGCTTGCTGGCAGGCTGGAAAGGGGATACTGTAGTGAAATTAGTGATTGGCTGCGACCACGGCGCGGTAGAGCTGAAGGATTCCGTGAAGAAGGTTCTGGCTGAGTTTGAGGATATTCAGGTGGAGGATGTGGGTACTTTTGACGGCAATTCCGTGGATTATCCTGACATTGCGGAGAAGGTCTGCGGCAAGGTTGCCAGTGGCGAGGCTGACAGGGGCATCGTGCTCTGCGGCACCGGGCTGGGGATTTCCATTGCTGCCAACAAGGTCAAGGGCATCAGGGCGGCTCTCTGCCATGATGTGTTCTCTGCCCGCATGTCCCGTGAGCACAACGATGCCAACGTGCTGGCTATGGGGGGCAGGGTAATCGGCTTCGGGCCTGCCGGTGAGATTGTCCGCGTCTGGGTAACTACCGATTTTTCCCATGAGGAACGCCATCAGCGCCGTATTGACAAGATGATGGCACTGGAGAATAAGTAATATATTTTTTCAATATATTTAAGTAATGTTTTTAGGAGGATTTATTTAGATGGCTTTGATGAATGATTTGAAAACCGTAGATCCTGAGGTGGCAGCAGCCATTGATGCGGAGCTGAACCGCCAGCGCAACAAGCTGGAGCTGATTGCTTCTGAGAATATTGTCAGCACGGCAGTAATGACTGCCCAGGGCAGCGTGCTGACCAACAAGTATGCCGAGGGTTATCCTGGCAAGCGTTATTATGGTGGCTGCGAGCATGTGGATGTGGTGGAGCAGCTGGCCATTGACCGTGCCAAGGAGCTGTTTGGTGCCGGTTATGCCAACGTGCAGCCTCATTCCGGTGCCCAGGCCAATATGGCAGTTTTCTTTGCCCTGCTGACTCCTGGGGATACCGTCATGGGCATGAACCTGACGGATGGCGGCCATCTTACCCATGGTTCTCCTGTGAACATGTCCGGCAAGTATTTCAACATCGTGCCTTATGGCGTAAGTGCTGAGACTGAAGCTCTGGACTATGACGAGGTGCAGAGGATTGCGGAGGAGTGCAAGCCGAAGCTGATTGTGGCAGGTGCTTCTGCCTATGCCCGTACCATTGATTTCCCTCGCATGGCGGAAATCGCCCACAGTGTAGGTGCATACCTCATGGTGGATATGGCGCATATTGCCGGTCTCGTAGCAGCTGGCTATCATCCAAGCCCTGTGCCTTATGCTGATGTGGTAACTACCACTACCCACAAGACTCTCCGTGGCCCTCGCGGCGGCCTCATCCTCTGCAAGGATGCCGAGTTTGGGCAGCAGTTCAACAAGGCTATCTTCCCTGGCATCCAGGGCGGCCCTCTCATGCACGTTATTGCAGGCAAGGCTGTAGCCCTGAAGGAAGCCCTTTCTCCTGAGTTCAAGGAGTATGCGGCCCAGATTATCAAGAATGCCAAGGCTCTGGCTGATACCCTGGCAGCGGACGGCTTCCGCATTGTTTCCGGCGGCACTGACAACCACCTGATGCTGGTTGACCTGACCAGCAAGAACATCACCGGCAAGGTGGCTCAGAACCTTCTGGACGAGGTGGGCATTACTGCCAACAAGAACACCATTCCATTTGAGAAGCTGAGCCCGTTTGTAACCAGCGGCATCCGTCTTGGCTCTCCTGCTTTGACCACCCGCGGCTTCAAGGAGGATGACATGGTAGAGGTTGCCAATATTATTGCCCTGGTGCTGGACAATCCTGAGGATGAGTCCGCCCGTGAGCAGGCACGTCAGCGTGTAGCGGCTCTCTGCGCCAAGTATCCTCTGTATGAGTAATCAATCATAGTCGTTTGACATTAGTATTTTGCATAAATAACAGGCTGGGGGCGTGGAGATTTAGCCCCCGGCTTTGTAGTATGGTATGAAATTTTGACTTTGAAGGAGTGGTTGAAATGGCAGATTTGAAGGTAACTGTGATTGATCATCCGCTGATTCAGCACAAGCTGACTATCATGCGCATGAAGGAGACCGGCACCAAGGATTTCCGCCAGCTGCTGGAGGAAATCAGCATGCTGATGACTTATGAAATCACCCGGGATTTTCCTTTGAAGGATGTGGAAATCGAGACTCCGATGGGCAAGTGCATAGGCAAGCAGCTGGCTGCCTCCCGAAAGGTGTGCGTGGTGCCTATCCTGCGTGCAGGGCTGGGGCTGCAGAGTGGCGTGGTAAACATGATTCCTACCGCCAAGGTAGGCCATATTGGCCTGTACCGTGACCCGGAGACACTGAAGCCGGTGGAGTATTACTGCAAGATGCCTAGCGATATTGCAGAGCGCACCATGCTGGTGGTGGACCCGATGCTGGCAACCGGCGGCTCCGCCTCGGCAGCTATTACCATGCTGAAGGAGAAGGGGGCGAAGAACCTTATTCTCATGTGCCTGGTGGCAGCACCGGAGGGGGTAAAGGTTATCAATGAGGATCATCCAGATGTGCCTGTATATGTGGCATCTGTAGATGACCATCTCAATGACCATGGCTATATTGTGCCAGGTCTGGG
>JAEDOE010000236.1 GCA_016302095.1 Anaerovibrio sp.
AAAATTATCCATGTAATGGAATTTCAGATTTTGTTCGCACAAATCTTGTTTCATTTATATTCTGCATCCGCATGGCGGACACAGAATCCAACATCTGGCTTGAAATCATGTGTGCATGATTTCTTATTGCATTGTTTAGTTTTCAAGGAACACTGCCTCTCTGTCATCAACAGCCTGTAAAAGCTCTGTAAGCTTTTTGTAAGACCGCTGTGCGAGTCAGCTTTTATATAATATCTCAAATCGTTCAGCTTGTCAAGAACTTTTTGAAATATTTTTTATTGACATCGCCAGCCCCTTGATTCTGCCCACCGCTGTCAGCGTGGCTCTCAAGGACATGTCAGCGACAACGATGTATATACTACTACATCATTGCCGCTTTGTCAACACTTTTGTCAAAGTTTTTCTGAAAAAATTTTAAACCGCAGCCTGCAATCAAGAAAATCCCCCTTGCTGGCTACATCCATAGCTGCCACCTGCATGAGCCTGCTGCCGTTTTGCACTACCCGCAAAAAACGCACCAGGGAAAAATAATCTCCCTGCAAAGTTACCCTCACCGGCATCGCCAGCAGCCCATTTTCTTCCGCTGCCTCCTCCGGCGCCAGCTCACAGAGCACCATGCCGGTCCTGTCAGCCGCAGCCTTCATCTCCTGCAAAAAAACCGCCGTCTCCATATCATCAGGCAGCAATGCCCCCACATGCTTCAGCTCCTTTTCTACCTCCATCTGATACTTCTCCACATCAGGATGCTCCGCCTGCAGCCTTTCCAGGGCAGCCTGTTCCTCCTGCAGCCGGTGCAGCTGCAGCTCCTGCTCCTCTAGCTCCCCCAGTGCCCCGGCGCCCTGCCACAGCATGACCGCCCAGAGAAGCAGCAGCAGGCAGGAAGCTGCTGCAAAACCACGATATTTCCAGGTCTGCATCATAGCCCACCTCACAGACTGCCATTCAGCTGAAAGCTGATCATGCCATCCCTGCCAGCATCAGCAGACGCCAGATAGATTTTTCCCTGAAAAAAATCCTCATCCTCCTGCAGCCTCTCCATCAGCTCCGACACCTGCCCATATCCTGCCGCCTTGCCAGACAGCACCAGCCTGTGGCCTGCCTCTGCCGACACCCCTGTCAGCCAGCTGCCCTCCGGCATGGCACCAGCCACATTCACCAGCAGCCCCCGGCACCGCAGCCCATTTTCCTGTATTCTCCCCATTGCCTTGTTTTTCCTCTCAATAACCTGCTTGTTTTCCTCAATAGCCTGCCTGCGCTCCTCTATGTCGGACAGCAGCGCCAGCCGTTCCCTCAGATAACCTATCGCCTGCCCATTGGCATAGCCCATATATCCCAGCCAGCCCCCTGCCAGCAGAAAGGCGGACAGGCTGGCGCCCCACAGGATGCCGCCCCAGCGCAGCCAGTTCCACCTCTGCCACATAGGATGCACCAGGTCAAAGCGAATCCCCTCGCCGCCCAGGGCAGCCCGTGCCCCCAGGGCGGCACCCTCCGCCCCGGCATGGCCGCAAAAAAGCACACAGCCACCCATGCTGAAATACTGCTGCCAGAAGGACAGCATCTCCGCCATGCGTTCCCGGAGGATGCCCCCCAGCCTGAACCTGCCATCCGCCAGCCTTTCATAGCCAAAGGCAAAGCTCCTGTGCCAGCCGGAAGCAGCTGCAAAGTCCAGTCTCAGGCTCTGCTGCAGCTCCCCATCCGTCAAATCCGGGAAAAGCTTCTCATAATAAAATACTTCCTGCCCCTCCAGCACCAGATAGCACACCCCATCCTCCGGGCAGCTCCCAAGGCCTCCCAGGGCAGCCCGTGCCCAGAAATCCTCCGCCCCCTCATCATCCATCCGCACATACTCCTCCTGCCACACCAGCTCCGGCGCCCCCTCCGCCGTCCGCTCCGCCAGTGCCATGCAGATGCTTTCCTGCCGTACCAGAATCCCCATCCCGGCATGCTCTTTTGCCAACAGCCATGCTCTCAGCCTGCCTATACATGTCATTGCCCCATCTCTATCCTTTCCTATCTTCCTAGCCTATCCTCTCCAGAACCAGCCTTTCCTGTTCCCTGTCTGCATAGAGGCACCATTGGAGCAGGTATTCAGTGCCAAACATCATCTGCTTTTCATATTCTGTATGGGACACCAAAATCAGCCTGTCCTCATCCTCCGCCCTTTTGATTGTCACCCTGTATGCCATGCCATCCCTGCTGCCCGAGGCAATCTCCTTGATCCGCCAGCTTTCCATGGCAAAAAACTCATCCACTCCGGCAAAATCCCCCTGCAGCCTGATCCGCTGCTCCTCCAGCAGGTCTTCCGCCATCAGCTGCAAGGGCAGGTTCCGCTCCGCCAGGACAATCAGCTGGCTTTCCCGCTGGCTCAGCAGGAACACCAGCGTCCCAATAGCCAGAAAGCTCCCCAGCAGCCACGCCCCCAGCAGGGTGAGGCTGCCCCTTTCACCAGCATGCCTCATGCATCCTCACCAGCCTCTCCCCCCGGCTCCTGCTGACCGGGCAGATCCAGTCCCTGCCCGTAGCTGTACAGGGTTCTGTCCAGGCGAAACACATGCCCCGTAGCCTGGTTGCACCCAGTCATTACCACCCGCACCTTGTTGGGTGCCAAAATCTGAAAATAGCACTCCTGCAGCACCACAGCCGACAAGGATGTATTGCCCAGCACAGGCTGATTGTTCTTCCTTATCCAGTAGCCGCCGTCGCCAGGCAACCGGGTAAACCTGTATCTTTGCCAATAATCATTGTTTTCGTTCATGTAATTCCTGCGGATTTTCAGGTTGATGCTATGGCTGTCCATAACCTCTGACTGAATCTCCCGGCAGTACCGCACATCCTGGGCGATTTCCTCCATGGGAATCCGCACCTGTTGCATCAACTCCGCTACGATAAACTTATACCAATTACACTGTATTTATATAAATTTTATAAGCTTATACTGTGGCATTATTCGCAAAATGCCTTCC
>JAEDOE010000237.1 GCA_016302095.1 Anaerovibrio sp.
CCGCATCAGAATGCCCCAAAAGCCCCTTTTCAAAAGGAATCTCCACGCCACCGATAATCAGCTTTCTTCCTTCCACCAGCTGATGCACATCATAACCCATACCAAACCTGCTCATTCATTCTCCTCCTCTGCTGCCAAAAACGCCTTGGCGATTACCATATCCTCCGGGGTAGTCAGCTTGATATTGCGATAGTCGCTCTCCACAATAAACACCTTCTGCCCCAGCCTTTCCACCAGGCTGGCATCATCTGTGCCCAAAAAGCTTTCTGCCATAGCCTGCTGATTTGCCCTGACCAGAATATCCCTGCGGAACCCCTGAGGGGTCTGCACCTCCCAGAGCCTGCTGCGGTCAGGGGTTTCCACTACCTCACCGGCAGCATTGCACAGCTTGATGGTGTTCTTGGCAGGCACTGCCGCAATGGCCGCCCCTTTCGCCTCCGCCACACGGATAGTCTCCAGAATGGTCTTTTCCGAAACCAGTGGCCTTGCCGCATCATGCACCAGGATAATATCATCATCTGCTGCTCCCTGCACAGCCTGAATGCCGTTCCACACGGAATACTGCCGCTCTGAGCCACCGGCAGTTACCTGCCAGGGCTTCAGCCCAAATTCCCTGTCTGCCCCGGTCAGCATATCCGTCACAAAATCCACCTCATGGGCAGCTACCACTACCACCAGCCTGTCTACAGCCTGACAGCGGGAGAACCTCGCCAGGGTGCGCACCAATATGGGCATCCCCTCCAGCTCCACCAGTACCTTGTTCATGCCGGCCTGCATCCTTTTCCCCTTGCCTGCCGCTGGAAAAATCGCTGTTACCACCTTTACACCTCCATAATCATGCAAAAAATCACACACATATACAAAATCAGGGGCCGTGAAAGCAAACACTCAGCCCACAGCCCCCAATATCCATACATACTTTACTCAATTGACTAACAGCCCCGCCAGCTGGCAGCTTACGCTGTCACAGGCTTGGCAAAAATCATGCGGCCGGCAGAAGTCTGCAAGGCAGACGTAACCTCCACCTGTATGGCCTCATTCAGATGATAGCGGCCATTTTCCACCACAATCATGGTGCCGTCATCAAGATATGCCACTCCCTGGCCATGCTCCTTACCTTCCTTGACGATGGTAACATGCATGCTCTCCCCGGGGATGACCACAGGCTTTACCGCATTGGACAGATCATTGATGTTCAGCACAGGCACCCCCTGCAGCTCGGACACCTTGTTGAGATTGTAGTCATTGGTAATAATCTTGCCTCCCAGCTGCTGCCCCAGCCTTACCAGCTTGGAATCAACCTCTGTAATATCGTCAAAATCCTGATTGACAATCTCCACCTGCAAGCCGCTTTCCGTGCGGATTCGCTGGAGAATATCCAGGCCTCGCCTGCCCCGGACACGCTTCAGGGCATCCGCGGAGTCAGCAATATGCTGCAGCTCCTCCAGCACAAAGACCGGTATCAGAAGCTTGCCATCCACAAAGCCCGTCCTGCATATATCAGCAATGCGGCCATCAATAATCACGCTGGTATCCAGCAGCTTGCAGCCCACATAGCTGGCATAATTGGCAGGAGATGGCCGGGCAGCTGCCGTCATGCCGCCAGCCAGAGGTGCCTCTGCGCTGCCAGCACCATAGGATGGTTCCGCAGCATCCGCCTGCACCTTGGGTTTCTTCTTCAGCTTCAGCATGCGCCCCAGCAATTCGCCAATTTCCTTCTGCTTGCGCACAACAATATGAATACCAAGATAACCGAAAACGATGCTGAACACCACCGGTATATAGTCGCCTACCACCGGTATGTTGGAAAACGCCCCGCCTAATAAATTTGCAATTATAAGTCCAATAGCCAAACCGGCAACTCCGGCAATCACATCCTGCAACGGCATCTTGCTGAGCTGCCCTTCAACCCAAACGGAAAATCTCTGCAACGTGCTGGCCACAAAGGGCGATATCAGATAGCCCACGGCAGCCCCCACCGCCATGCCCAATGCTATCAGGATGACATTTGCCATAGTCAGCTTGTAGAGCCCCATGGAGGTCTTCAGCACCTCGGTACTGATAAGCTCCGTCAGCACAGGGCTGGCCAGATGCACTATGACACCGCCAATCACCGCCAGCAATGCAGTAACAAAAAAACGAATAACCTTTACCAGCATTCCTTCTCACCTCCTTTCATCGTTACAATAACGCATAATATAGCAAAAAGATGAAAATCATCTGTATGCCCCTGCTTAACAAAATTAGGAAATATCTCCCAGGCCTGTTCCTGACACAAAAACAGCCTGTTACAGAAACAGGCTGCATACTACTCAATAAGCCGCCCCTGCGGCATAGCGGAACACAAAACTCAGCTATGGTTGCTGTCAAGCTTTTCCATCATCCAGCCCTCCGCCTGCTCCGTAGGCAGCTTCAGGGCAAAGGAAAGCTCGCTGACGAATATCTGCCGCGCCAGCTCCAGCAGGCGTTTCTCACCGCCTGATATCCGCTTGCGCCTGTCCTGCAAAATCAGATTGCGGATTACCGCTGCAACCTCCAAAATATCCCCTGTCTTTAACCGGTTCAGATTGCTGTGAAATCTCTTGTTCCAGCTTCCCAAAGGCCGTTCCGGCTCATCCAGCAGCACTTCCGCCACCCTGTCAATCATCTCCGGCGGTGAAATCTGACGCAGGCCGATACCATCCGCATTATCAGTAGGAATCATTATCCTGATATCGCCGACAGGCAGCTGCAAAATAAAATACTGCTTGACCTGTCCCATAATCTCACATTCCTCAAGCCCGGCTATCTCGCCTGCACCGTGCATGGGGTAAACCACCTGGTCACCAACCTGTAACAAAATCACACCCCCTCTTACAAATCAACCGTACAAAACGATTATAACACAAATTAATTCACAAGAAAAGAAGTAATTTTATCATACATGCAATTTTCTGTCAATACAGAT
>JAEDOE010000238.1 GCA_016302095.1 Anaerovibrio sp.
TGAAGCGCAGCATGTCATCAAAGTCCATGCAGCCATGCTCCGCCAGTTCCTGCTCATACGCCTGAAAAATAGCCGTGACGCTGTATCTTTCTTTGTCAATGGTCAGGAACAAGCCTGCATACTCATCCGGCTCCATCATCCGGTTCTTGATAAAGGTGATTGTGCTGGTCAGCTTATCCCGCACCGACTCATCCCTGATATTCAGCTTGTGAAAGCCCTTGTGCTTCTTAACCATGCCTTCCAGCAGCCGCCTCATGGTCAGCTTGCCCATGCCTTTAGATTTGCCTTTGCCTTTTACGTCATCCTCGTCAATATCATTTTCATCTTCTATATCAATCAGGTGCAGCGGCATGTCATAGCCAGCAAGCCGCAAATCCCGTATGAGGTAGCACCAGCAAAAGCTGTGAATCGTGCGGAACTCCGGCATCTCCACCAAAGCCCTGGCACCTGCAGCAACATTTTCCCGGACAGAGGCAGGTGCCTCGGCAATTTCCTGGGCCAAGGCCTTAGCACCTGTGCCGAAGCCTGACCGGAAGTCTGCCAGCCTCCTGGCAAACCGCTCCTGCATGGAGCGGGCTGCCGCCCTGGTAAAGGTGAGATTCATCATCTCGCTGGCAGCAATCTGCCGCCCGTGCCTGCCAAAAAGCAGATAGCCAGCCCGGATGGTCAGCACAGTGGTCTTGCCGCTGCCCGGCACAGCAAACAGCAGCACCTTGCCGTCCACAGCCTGGATAGCCCGTTTCTGCTCATCACTGAGGGCTATATCAGGGGCATAGCTGCGGCAGAAATCCTCCACAGCAGCAGATATGGGCTCCGGCCTGTCACGACCTGCTTCCAGCTTCTGCCTGAGCAGGTCAACGCTGTCCAAAAGCTCCTGCCGCCTGCACTCTACATCCTGCTGAAGCTCCTCCTGCTTCCTTTCGGCCTCCTCCCTGGCTGCCTGCTCCGCCTTTTCGATAATCGCCATGTCACCGCCATTTTCTGCATAATAAGCCCTGGCGGCATCATAGTCCACGAATCCACTATATTTGCTGCCCTTGTAGCCATTCACCTTTTTCTGGCAGTTTTCCCAAAAATCATAATAAATTCCCGGCTGATGCCCGGCAACCACGGCATAAAACTTCTTTTTTGCCATCCGGCATTCCCCCCATCCCTTAGCCCCAAAAATCCTCTTGCGCCTGCCGCCCGGTTACGGCACGGTTATCTCCACGGCATTTTCCTTCCACTGATTCTTTTTCCTGTCCAGCCGTTCCTCCAGGGCAAACCTGACCTCCGCCTCCGGCTGCAGCTTATCCCGGCGGCATCTGGCATCCTTGAAGCTAAAATAAAAGCTTCTGCCATCCTCACCCCGGATAAAGCCAGAGCTGCCGTTGGGCAAAATCTTCTCTATCCTGCCGCTGGCAAACACCCTGCCAATATTGCACCACTCCCACCACAAAGGCTTCAATTCCTTCAGCACATCCGCCTTGGACAGAGCAGCAATTTCCTCCGGCAACTGCCAGTTCTCATCTTTTTTCTGCTTCCAGTTCTTCTCCTGGCGCAGGGCGTCAATCAGCTGCCTGTGCAGCATGGCCTCCCTTTCCCTGCCCTGGCTGTCCAGAAACTCTGCCAGCGCACCATAAAACCTGACCCGCATCTCATGGGAATTATCCGCCACGGCACACATGCCGGCATATTTAAAGGCATCATCAAATTTTTCCTCCCGGCATGCCAGGCCGAACAGCAGATGGAAAATATTCCAGTTCCTAAAGCCGCTGCGCACTATCTCATTGGCGATTTTCTCAGCCTGCTCAAACTGCTGCAAGCCCGCCAGGGAAACTGCCATGCGCTGCTTTATCCAGCTATCGCTGTTGTTGTGGAAGCTTCCCAGTGCCTTCAGTGCTTCCTCACCAAAAGCGACGCACTCCTCATAGCGTGCCAGCTCGCACAGGCACTTTACCCTGCGGCAATACCACTTCTCCTTCGGGGAAGCCAAGGAGATTTTCTTATTGCCTGCCATCGTCTCCCCCGATTCAGCAGACAAAGACTCCGGCTGCACCAAATCCAGATAATGCAGTGCCAGGGCAAAATCCTTTTGACCGCCCAGACTGCCGCCCATCAGCCCCTCGGAAAGCACATCCACAATCAGCCACAAAGGTGAAAAATCCTCCTGCCGGACCAGCTTCAGCACATAATCCGCCTTTTTCAGAACCTCCCTGCACTGTTTCTTGTCAAAATCATTTTTCTTGACCGGCTTGATGTACAGATGATAGACGCACCAGCCCATTTTGCTGTGCAGCAGGTCACTTTCAGGCCAGGCCTGCTTTTGCAGCTTGTACAGCTCCAGGCAGTCCTCATATCGCTTCAGCCCGTACAGCCCGTTCATCAGATGGAGATAATCCCACTGGGAGAGCTCCTCAGCCCTGCCCTCTGTCTGCCATTGGTCATAAAGGCGGCAGACTGCCTCATGGTCCCTGTTTTGCCTGGCCTCAGCCAGAAGCTCACGTATCGGCATTAAATCATTCCTCCCTCAAAATTTCCCCAAAACACCACTTGCTTAGCAGCACCAATATCTAAAAGCACCGGAAACAATTTTCATAACACAGCAAGTCAGAAAACTTGTATATACTATAACATTTATCGCCATGCTTGATTGTCAAAAAACATGTGAGATATTTACACGCCTGCCATTTTTTATTTTCCCGTTGTTATCTTGAAGTTATTATCCTCAAGAACAAACCTGGCCCAATCCTCATCGGTTGTTTCACGCAGGTACATAGATGCTTTATATTTATCCTGCATTTCCACAGAAAAAGCACTTTTATCTATCATGCTATTGATTTCCCGGATGGTTTTTTCTTCTCCCATTTCTTTAAACACAACAAGCAATCTTCTTAACGTAGCCCTCTTATACAGATGATAAGGAGACACCTTCAGCGAATATTTTCCAATATCAAGCATCAAAT
>JAEDOE010000011.1 GCA_016302095.1 Anaerovibrio sp.
GTCCCTGAAGGAAATGAGAGAAATCCGCAGCAAATGTTCTGTGGAGCTGGAGATGTTCGTCCATGGTGCCATGTGCATTTCCTATTCCGGCCGCTGCCTGATGAGCAATTACCTGACCGGCAGGGATGCCAACCGGGGCAGTTGTGCCCAGCCTTGCCGCTGGAATTATGCCCTGATGGAGGAAAAGAGGCCGGGGCAGTATTTTCCTGTGCTGGAGGACGAGCGGGGGACATATATTTTCAATTCCAAGGACATGTGCCTGCTGCCTTATTTGCCTGATGTGATTGAGAGCGGCGTGGACAGCCTGAAAATAGAAGGCCGCATGAAAAGCGTCCATTATGCTGCCAGCGTGGTAAAGGCTTATCGCGAGGCAATTGACAGCTATTTTGAAAATCCTCAGGGATTTTCCGTCAAAAAGGAGTGGCTGGAGGAGCTGGACAAGGTTTCTCATCGAGCTTACACGACTGGGTTTTACTACGGCCGTCCTACGGAAAAGGATCAGATTTACGGCACTTCCAGCTATATCCAGACCTCGGATTTTGTGGGGCTGGTGCTGGAATATGACGAAACGACAGGCTTTGCCACTGTGGAGCAGCGGAACAACATGAAAATTGGGCAGGAAATAGAGGTTTTCCAGCCGAAGCTGGCAGGCTATCGCCAGGTATTGTCCGAGATGTACAATGATGAGGGAGAGCCTATTGATGTGGCACCTCATCCGCAGCAGATTGTGAAAATCAGGATGGCGCAGCCGGTGGAGCCTTATGCAATCCTGCGCCGGGATATATGATATTTGGGGAGAGGAGAACATGATATGAGCAAGATTCTTGTTATGCACGGGCCAAATCTCAACATGCTGGGTACTCGTGAGCCGGAGATTTATGGCAGTACGACATTGGCAGATATCAACTCCATGCTGGAAGCTCAGGCGGCAGAGGCAGGGGTGGATACGGAGTTTTTCCAGTCTAATTATGAAGGGGCACTGATAGACAGAATTCAGCAGGCGCCCGGAGAGGGCATAGATTTTATCATTCTCAATGCCGGAGCCTTTACCCACTACAGCATTGCCCTGCGGGATGCCATTGCTTCTGTGGCGGTTCCTGTGATAGAGGTGCATATTTCCAATGTGCATACCCGGGAGGAATTTCGTCACAAGTCGGTGATTGCGCCGGTAGTCATGGGGCAAATCCTGGGCTTTGGCACTGACAGCTATGCTGCTGCCATGTATGTGGCAATCAGGAAGCTGAAAGGTTAAGGCCCAAGGTTCAGGACTTGAACGTTAAAGTGATGACATAATTTGGGATAAGCACTAAAAATCAGTTTTGTAAAGAGGCGTATATTCATGTACAAGGACAGGTTAATTCGTTTGAGGGAATATCTGCGCGAGCAGGGGCTGAACGGCATCGTGGTCAGCAAGCTGGAAAACCTGCATTATTTCAGCGGCTTTACCGGCGATGATTCCATGCTGGTAATAGGCATGAATACGGCACAGCTGGTGACGGATTTCCGCTATGTGGAGCAGGCGGCAAAGGAAGCACCGGATTTTCAGGTAAAGAAGCAGGAAAAGGGGCTCTTGAAGCGGGTGGCTGAGGTCATCAATGAGGATGGCTTGTCACGGGTTGGTTTCGAGGGCGGCAGCCTCTGCTACGACTGGCACAGGAAAATTGCCGGACAGCTTCATGAGGTGGATTTTTCCCATTCCGTCAGATTGGATGACTTGCGGCAGATAAAGTCTGAGGAGGAGCTGGCATGCATCCGGCGTGCTATGGAGATTGGCGATGAGGCATTTGAATATATCCTGACTTATATCCGCCCGGGGATTTCAGAGCTGGATGTGGCAGCTGCCCTGGAAAACTGCATGCGGCAGAAGGGTTCCCAGCGACCGTCCTTTGATACAATCGTCGCTTCGGGAAAAAGAGGCAGCCTTCCGCACGGAACTGCTACAGAAAAGTTGATAAATGTCGGAGAATTTGTTACAATGGACTACGGTGCTGTGTATGAGGGCTATCATTCAGATATGACACGCACTGTTTGCATGGGCAGGGCTGACGAAAAGCAGCGCCATGTGTACAGCACCGTGCTGAAGGCTCAGGAGCTGGGTGTAAGCCTGGTTCAGCCGGGCGCATCCGGCAAGGAAGTGGACAGGCTGGTCAGGCAGCAGATTGCCGAGGCAGGCTATGGCAGGTATTTCGGCCACGGCCTGGGGCACAGCGTCGGGCTGGAAATCCACGAGGAACCGCGCCTTTCGCCGTCCAGCACCTGTGAGGCATTGGCTGAGTACATGCTGGTGACTGTGGAGCCCGGCATCTATATTCCTGACTGGGGCGGCGTCCGCATTGAGGATACCGTGGCGGTCAGAGAGGACGGCTGCGAGATTCTGACTCACAGCCCGAAGGGATTGATTGAGCTGGGCGTATGAGCTTCGCGGCACAATATTTATTTGCAATTTATTTTTTGGAGGTTTTATTTTATGATTACAAGTACCGATTTCCGCACTGGCCTGACTATTGAGATTGACAACGGCGTATGGCAGGTTGTCGAGTTCCAGCATGTAAAGCCGGGCAAGGGTGCAGCTTTCGTTCGTACCAAGATTAAGAATGTCGAGACCGGCGCTGTTGTTGAGCGTACCTTCAACCCGAATGAGAAGATGCCTGCTGCCCGCCTTGATACTGCCCGTATGGCTTATCTCTACGAGGCTGACGGCATGTACACCTTCATGGACAATGAGACCTATGAGCAGATGGAGCTGAACAAGGAGCAGCTGGGTGACGCCCTGAACTATCTGAAGGAGAACATGGAGGTTGCTATCCAGTCCTTCAAGGGCCGCGTAATCGGCATTACCCTGCCAAACTCCGTTGACCTGGCTGTTACCGAGTGCGAGCCAAGCGTAAAGGGCAACACCGCTACCGGCGCTACCAAGATGGCTACCCTGGAGACCGGCTATGCAGTCCGTGTGCCTCTGTTCATCAACGAGGGCGATGTGCTGAGGATTGATACCCGTACCGGCAACTACATCGAGCGTGCATAAGCAGCAAAATATTTTGTTCTGCGCTGAACCTTGAGAAATTAATACTACATGAAAGTGAAAGGGATTCGCTGCTTTTTTGTGGTAGAATCCCTTTTTTGCTTATTATTTAGCAGCTTTTGCAGGGATTTTTCAGTGTGATGTAGAATAATTTAAAATAAGGTGTATTTTTATTCAAAAAAGCTTGAATAAAGCTTGTATGTTTGGTAAAATATACTTAGTAAATCCTGTTTTTGTTGCAAGGAGGTTTTTTCTATGGCAAACGATACTATTAAACTGGATGAGGGCATTGGCTCTGTTCGCATCGCTGACGAGGTGGTAAGCATTATTGCAGGCATGGCTGCTACGGAGGTAGAGGGCATTGCCGGCATGAGCGGCGGACTGGTTGGCGGCATTGCAGAAATTCTCGGCAAGAAGAATCTTGCCAAGGGTGTAAAGGTTGAGGTAGGAGAGACCGAGGCTGCTGTTGATTTGTACATTATCGTGAAGTTCGGTGTGCGCATCCCGGATGTGGCACTGACTGTGCAGGAGAAGGTCAAGAACGCTATTGAGTCCATGACCGGCCTTTCCGTAGTGGAGGTAAATGTGCATGTCCAGGGTGTTGGCTTCCCTGAGACGGAAACCCGTGAAGAAGAAGTTCGTGTGCGTTGAGGACAGAAAAGGTGTTGAATAATGGGAATATTAAATCGTAGCCTGTTATTTGTGTACACGCTGTTCTTCGGGATTTTGTGTGCAGGCATTGTTGCACTTTGCCTGCACATCATTCCTGAACGTGTGGTTTTCAATGAGTATGAATACCTGGTCAATCAATGGCAGACAGGGGCGGTAGCAGGCGTATTCCTGCTGCTCAGCATCCATCTGCTGTTGTGCAGCTTTTCCGGCAGCAGGAACAGGGAAATAAATGCCAAGGAGCTGCTGGTGGTGCAGGGTGCTACGGGGCAGGTGAATGTTTCCCTGGCGGCTATACGGGACATGGCAGAGCGGATTGCCTCCGGCGTGCATGGCGTACGCATGGCAAAGGCCAAGGCTGTGGTAGAGCAGCGCAAGGGTGAGGGAGATTTCCTGAAGCTGGATATACGCCTTGAAATAGGCCAGGAAAGAGGCATTGCAGCAATTTCGGACGATATCCGTTCCCAGGTGGGCGGGTATGTGACTCAGGCAGCCGGTATAGACAACGTGGAGCTGGCTGTTTCAGTTCAGAGCATTGCCAGCGGCGTATCTGTTAAGAAACGTCGTATCAAGTGATAGCCCTGAGAAAAGCACAGGCGGCAATGGTGCGTATCGATTGCCAAGGGCCGTATCAGGTGACAGGCGGTGAGTTTGAAGATGGATTTTGATATAAAGGAAAGTATGGCACTGTTCTTGCAGCGGCTGTGGCAGGAGCATCCCGGCAAGTGTGCAGGAGGGCTGGCAGGTGTTTTGCTGGGCATCTGCATACTGGTTTTTGGCTTCTGGAATATGCTTTTTATTCTGTTTCTGGGCACGGTCGGCCTTTTTGTGGGCATGAATGTGGACAGGGAAGGCGATACCTGGCAGAATATCAAGGACTGCATACCGAGGGATATTCATAGATTGCGCTGAATGGAGGCAAAGCCGGTACAGCCAGTCCCATATAGTGCGGGATAGTGCCGATATTGTCGATATTGTCGATATTGCCGGAAGGTTAGATTGCTGGGATATCTGACTGTTGAAATGCGTAAGTATTAGATTGCTGAATATGAGATAGAGTTGAAAATGTAGAATGTGTAGAAAGAGGATTTTGCAGATATGAGTAGAAGACAGGCTCGTGAGCTGGCACTCCAGGCTTTGTTCCAGCTGGATTTTAATCAGTGCCAGGAGGCGGACGAGGAAAAGCAGCAGGAAGCAAGGCTGGCTGTGATAGATGCGGCGGCTGCCGAGATGGAGGGGCATCTGGGCTCCCGTGACAGGCAGTTTGTGGAGGAGCTGGTGAATGGCACCATGGACAGCCTGCCGGAGATTGACGGGTTGATTTCCTCTGCCTCCAAGGACTGGAAGCTTTCCCGCATGGCAGGTGTGGACAGGAATATCACCCGCATGGCTGTTTTTGAGCTGAAGTTCAGGGAAGAAAGAGTTACGCCGAATATTATCATCAATGAGGCGGTGGAGCTTGCCAAGAAATTTGGCACAGATGATTCCAGCCGCTTTGTCAATGGCATTTTGGGTGCTGTGCTGCGTAAGTAATAGCCGGGCTGCCTGTTTCTGGTGCAGCCCATTTTGTGTGCAAGGGGAGAGTTTATGGCAGGGACTGTGACAGTCAGTGAGCTGACAAGATATCTGGCAAACTTAATAGGTGGTGACCATGCCCTGCGGAATGTGGCGGTGACAGGGGAGATTTCCAATTTCAAGCGGTATAGCTCCGGCCATTGCTATTTCAACCTGAAGGACAAAGGGGGAATCATTCCCTGTGTCATGTTCCGGGGCAATGCTGCCAGGATGAGGTTCCAGCCTCAGGACGGCATGCAGGTAATTGCCGCAGGCAGCGTGAATGTCTACGCGGAAGGCGGCAAGTATCAGCTGTATGTCAGCAGCATGGTGCCTGACGGCATAGGTGATTTGGCGGCGGCCTTTGAGCAGCTGAAGGAGCGGCTTGCCGGGGAGGGGCTCTTTGATGAAGCTCATAAGCAGCCTTTGCCCCTGTATCCCAAGCGGATCGGCATAGTGACGTCCCCTACAGGGGCGGTGCTGCGTGATATTTTCCGGGTATCCAAGCTGAGATTTCCGGGTATCCAGCTGGTGCTGAAGCCTGTGCAGGTGCAGGGGACAGGCTCGGCGGAACAGATTGCGGCGGCAATTGATTTTTTCAATGAGAAATATCCTGTGGATGTGCTGATTGTTGGCAGGGGCGGCGGCTCCATGGAGGATTTGTGGTCCTTTAACGAGGAAATTGTGGTGAGGGCTATTTATCGTTCCCGGATTCCCGTGATTTCTGCCGTAGGGCATGAGACAGATTTTACCCTGGCTGATTTTGTGGCAGACAGACGGGCAGCCACTCCGTCCCAGGCGGCGGAGTTTGCCGTGCGGGATGCCGGGGAGCTTGCCAGGTATCTTGCAGGGCTGGAGCGCCGCATGGCAGTCAGCACAAGGAATTTTTTGGACAGCCGCTATAGGCGTATTGCAGACCTGATGGGGCGGCAGGTGTTCAGGCAGCCGAAGCTGATGCTGGCACAGCGGCAGCAGGGGGCGGATATGCTCAGGGAGAGGCTGATAGCTGCTGCTGACACTGAGCTGAAAAACCGCCGGCAGCGCATCTGCCATCTGATAGACAAGCTGGAGCTGGTAAATCCGGCAGGAGTGCTGCGGCGGGGCTACGGCCTGGTACAGCGGCAGGATGGTGCCGTAGTATCAGGCATAGATAAAGTAAATGTAGATGACATTGTGAAGATAAGGGTGGCAGACGGCTCCTTGGAGGCCCGTGTCACAAGGATAGAGGAGGTATAATTATGCCGCGGAAGAAAACAGCCTCGTTTGAGGAAAATTTGCAGGAGCTGGAGAAGATAGTCAGCCGCCTGGAAGGCGGTGAGGCTCCTTTGGAGGAAATCATGGCTGATTATACCAGGGGTATGGAATTGTCAGGCAAATGCCTGGAAGCCCTCAAGAAAGCAGAGGAACGGATGGATATACTGCTGGCGGAAAATGGGGACGGCAGCGTAATGGAGCAGGAGCTTATTATAGATAATAAATAATGGATGATGAATACTACGCGACATATCGCCGGAAATAGAGAATAAAGAATTTCTGTTTATGATATTTAGGGGGAAAGGCAATGGACAAGACACAGTGGAATGAGAGGATAAAGCTGATAGAGGCAGCTTTGCTAAAGGAGCTGGGGGCGGAAACGGCTCTGGTTCCCCGTCTGGCGGAGTCTATGGAATACAGCCTGATGGCTGGCGGCAAGAGGCTGCGGCCGATTTTGGTGATGGCAGCTGCTGATGCAGTAGGCGCAAGGGGAACGGATTTTGTGCAGGCTGCCTGCGGCATAGAGATGATCCATACCTACTCCCTGATTCATGACGATTTGCCTGCCATGGACAATGATGACTACCGCAGGGGCAAGCTGACCAATCACAAGGTTTTTGGCGAGGCATTGGCTATTCTGGCAGGTGATGCCCTGCTGACCCAGGCATTTGAGGTTATTCTCAGGCAGCAGGGGGTATCAGCTGAAGTGCTGGTACAGGTGCTGAAGGAGATGAGCATAGCTGCCGGGCCTAACGGCATGGTAGGCGGCCAGGTGATTGACATGCTGTCCGAGGGCAAGAGGATTTCCATGGAGGAGCTGCGCAAGATGCACATGGGCAAGACCGGGGCGCTGTTCCGTGCCGCCATCCGCAGCGGCGCGATTCTTGGCGGTGCTTCTGAGGCAAAGCTGGCAGCCCTTACCACTTACGCTGACTGCTTCGGGCTGGCTTTCCAGATTACGGATGATATTCTGGATGTGGTGGGTGATGAGGCGGTTATCGGCAAGCCTGTAGGTAGCGATGAACGCAATGAGAAATCCACATACGTTACCCTGACCTCCTTGGAGGAGGCGAAGAAGCTGGCAACCGATACTGTGCAGCAGGCACTGGACGCATTGGAAGTATTTGGCGATGAGGCAAAATTCCTCCGTGACCTGGTGAAGATGCTCTTGGAGCGGAATAAGTAAAAGGGGAGATTGGCGTGGAACAGATTTTAGATAGTATAAAACACCCGGCTGATGTACAGAAGCTGTCTATTCCCCATTTGCATGCCCTGGCAGCGGAGCTGCGCCGCATGATTATTGATACCTGTGCCAAAAATGGCGGCCATCTGGCACCCAGCCTGGGGACAGTTGACCTGACCTTGGCACTTTATAGCGTATTCAACCCGGAGCGGGATAAATTTGTCTGGGATGTGGGGCATCAGGCGTATGCCCACAAGATTCTGACAGGGCGCAGGGAGAATTTTGCCACACTTCGTACCTTGAACGGGATTACAGGGTTTCCCAAGCGGTCGGAGTCCCGGTTTGATGCCTTCGGCACAGGCCATGCCAGCACTTCTATTTCGGCGGCTCTTGGCATGTCCATAGTCCGTGACTTGGAAGGCAAGGACTACAACGTGGTGGCCATCATCGGTGATGGAGCACTGACCGGCGGCGAGGCCTACGAGGGGCTGAACTATGCCGGGGATCTGGGCAAGAGGCTGGTAGTTATTCTCAACGATAACGAGATGTCCATTGACAGGAATGTAGGTGCTATGTCCGAGTACCTGTCCCGCATCAAGCTGGCACCGCAGTATGCCAGGGCGAAGAAGGATATTGAGGGCTTCATCAGGAATATCCCCCACATCGGTGACACGGTGCTGAAGACTGCCGAGTACCTGAAGGATGGCGTCAAGGCTGCCATAACGCCAGGGGGGCTCTTTGAGGAAATGGGCTTTAGCTACATAGGGCCTATTGACGGGCACAATATAGAGGCCATGCAGTCGGTTTTCCGTCAGATTGCCAATATTGAGGGGCCGGTGCTGGTGCATGTGCGCACGAAAAAGGGCAGGGGCTACATGCCGGCCGAGGACGAGCCGGACAAATTCCATGGCATCAGCAAGTTCAACAAGGCTACAGGGGAGCCGATTAAGAATCCGTCGGCTCCGCCATCCTATACGGAGATTTTCAGCCGTACCATGCTGGAGCTGGGCTATGACAATCACAGCATGGTGGCGATTACGGCTGCCATGCCGTCAGGCACCGGGCTGAAGGCTTTTGCCCGTCAGTTCCCGGAGCGGTTCTTTGATGTGGGTATTGCCGAGGAACATGCGGTGACTATGGCGGCAGGTATGGCAGCTGCCGGAGCGCACCCGGTGGTGGCGCTTTACTCCACCTTTGCCCAGCGTGCCTATGACCAGATTGTCCATGATGTCTGCCTGCAAAAGCTGCCGGTTACCCTTTGCCTGGACAGGGCAGGGCTGGTAGGGGCGGACGGGCCTACCCATCACGGCGTATTTGATTATTCCTACCTGCGCCACATTCCTGGCATGGTTGTGATGGCGCCGAAGGATGAGAACGAGCTCAGGGATATGCTCTATACAGCCGTAAAGTATGAGGGGCCTTCTGCTGTGCGTTACCCTCGCGGCTCTGCTACCGGTGCGGCACTGTCTGAGGGCTTCCGGCAGCTGGAAATCGGCAAGGCGGAGCTTCTGTCCGGTGATGGCAGGGGCGTGGCATTGCTGGCGGTAGGCAGTATGGTAAAGCAGGCAGCTGAAGCAGCACGGCTTTTGAATATGGCAAATATTAAGGCTACGGTAGTGAATATGCGCTTCATCAAGCCATTGGATACTGCCATGCTGGGCTGGCTTCTGGAGAGGCAGCCGGAGCTTCTGGTTACGCTGGAGGAAAATGCCCTGGCAGGGGGCTTTGGCTCCGCGGTGCTGGAATTTATGGCAGATGCAGAGAAAAGGTGCAGGGTGCTGCGCTTTGGCATAGAGGATAAATTTATTGAGCACGGTTCCTGTCCGCAGCTTCTGGAAAAATGCGGTTTGACACCGCAGCAGATAGCGGACAGGATAATCGAGAATATTGGCAGCATGAAGAAATATGGCAATGAGTGATATTGGTGGTATGATGTAATGGCAAAGGAAAGACTGGATGCCCTGCTGGTAAAGCGCAATCTGGTGCAGAGCAGGGAACGGGCGAAGACAACTATTATGGCAGGCTTGGTGCTGGTGGATGGACAGAAAGTGGACAAGGCTGGCACCATGGTCAAGCCGGAGGCGGAGATCAGGGTGCTGGGCAACACCCTGCCTTATGTGAGCAGGGGCGGATTGAAGCTGGAAAAGGCTATCAGGGAGTTCGGCGTTTCCCTGCGAGGCAAGGTGGCTGCCGACATCGGTGCCTCTACCGGCGGCTTTACGGACTGCATGCTGCAGAATGGCGCAGTGAAGGTATTTGCCATTGATGTGGGCTACGGGCAGCTGGCTTGGAGCCTGCGTACCGATGAGCGTGTTGTCAACATGGAGCGTACCAATGTGAGGAATGTAACGCCGGATCAGCTGGGGCAGCCGGTGGATCTGGCTTCCATTGATGTGGCGTTTATCTCTCTGGAAAAGGTGCTGCCCTCTGTCAGGGAGATGCTGCAGCCTGAGGGAGAGATTGTAGCCCTTATCAAGCCCCAGTTTGAGGCTGGCAGGGAAAAGGTTGGCAAGAAGGGCGTCGTAAGGGAGCCTTCTGTGCATGAGGAAGTGATTTTCCGGGTGCTGGCATTGGCACGGCAGATGGAGCTTACCCCAAAGGCACTGACCTATTCCCCGGTGAAGGGGCCGGAGGGCAACATCGAGTACCTGGTATGGCTTGCCAAGGGTGCTTCTGCTGCGGATGGAGTTACTGACGAGCTGGTAGTATCTGTGGTCAGCCAGGCCCATGGGGCACTGGATAAGTGATGGCAGTACATTATTTGTAGTCATTATTTTTGGGTTGTGAAATGTATTTTATGCAATGTATTTTATGGGATGTGCCCTTTAGAGGTGTGCAATGATGAAGACAATAGCAATTTTTCCGAATATAGATAAGCCGGAGTCAGCCGGGGTGCTAAAGCGCATTGTGGATTTTTTTGCAGACAAGGATGTACGTCTGATGATGCCGGAGGCAACCGCCAGGCTCTGCGGCTATCCGGAGCTGGGAGTACAGGGGATTGGAAAACAGAATGTGGATATAGGGCTCAGCATTGGCGGTGACGGCACCCTGCTGGGGGTGTGCAGGCAGCTCTACGCCAAGAATATTCCCTGCTGCGGCATCAATATCGGCAATATGGGCTTTTTGGCAGATATTGAGGTGCCGGAGCTGGAGAGCCGTCTGGGCAAGCTTTTGGATAATCAGTATCATATTGAGGAGCGGACGGTTATTTCCAGCTCCCATTATAGCCGGGGAGAAAAGCGTTTTTTGGGGCATGCCCTCAATGACGTTGTTATCTGCAAGGGTGGCGTGGCCAGGATGCTGCATCTGGGTTTGAGCGTTGCCGGCTGCCGCCTGACGGACTACAAGGCGGACGGAGTAATCATCTCCACGGCTACCGGCTCTACGGCATACTCCCTGTCGGCAGGGGGGCCGATTATCAATCCGGCGGTGAAGTCACTGCTGATAGCACCTATCTGCCCTCATACGCTGGAGGTACGGCCCATGGTGATCCCTGATGAGGACAAGGTGCGCATCCACATTGCGGCGGTGCATCAGGATATTCAGATAACCCTGGACGGGCAGGAAAGCTATCCGCTGCTGCCAGGGGATGAGGTGACGATACGCAAGGCTAAAGATCCTGCCAAGATTATCAAGTTTGAGGACAGGAATTATTATTATACATTAAAAAACAAGCTTTGGCGCAATTTATAGAGGGGTGAGGACATTGAAGAACTATAGGCAGGCAAAGATAAAGGCAATTATTGAGGCACAGATTATAGAGACCCAGGAGGAGCTGGCAGCTGCCCTGAAGGAGCAGAAAATCGAGGTCACTCAGGCAACAGTTTCCAGGGATATCAAGGAGCTGCACCTGGTGAAAATCCCTTATGGGCACGGCAAGTACCGCTATTCTTTCCCGGTGGATGTGAAGCAGGTGCATTCTGAGTCGAAGATGCAGAAGGCATTTCAGGATTCCGTGCTGAAGATAGACTGCAGTGAGAATATCATTGTGATAAAGACTCATCCCGGTGCCGGTGCTGCCGTAGCCTTTGCCCTGGACAATGCCCAGTGGCCGGAGATTATAGGAACAGTGGCTGGTGATGATACGGTTTTGGCAATCTTGAAGGACAAGGACAAGGCTCGCGGCGTTGTGGCGAGAATGCGGGAGATGTCCATGGGCTGTCCTGTCTGAGGGATGGAAGAATAGGGGATTATCATGCTAAATACGCTTACAGTGTGGAATTTTGCTCTGTTGGAGCATATTCAAATAGAATTTGATAAGGGACTGAATATTCTGACCGGCGAGACAGGTGCAGGCAAGTCTATTCTGATCGATGCCCTGGGAGCTATGCTGGGGAGCCGTCTTTCTACAGAGCTTATCCGGCATGGCAGGGACTGGCTCCGGGTGGAGGCGGTATTTTCCCTGGAGGATCAGCCGGGGGTAGTGGCATTTTTGGAGGAAAATGCCATTGATACGGCAGAGAATGAGCTGATTATTACGCGGCAGATTACCAGCAGCGGCAGGGGCAGCATCCTGATTAACGGCTGCCATACAACCCTGGCTGTGCTGAAAAATCTGGGCGGCCTGCTGGTGGACGTGCATGGGCAGAATGAGAACCTGTCCCTTTTGAAGCTGGAGAATCAGTTCCAGCTGGTGGATGGCTCTAGTGAGAAGCTGGGCAGGGAGCTGGCTGAATACAGGGATTTGTACAAGGCCCTGAAGGAAGCGGAAGCAAGGCTTTCGGAAAAGGAAAATGCCTCCCGTGATTATGAGCAGAGGCTGGACATGCTGCGCTGGCAGATTCAGGAGATAGAAGCCGCCCAGTTGCAGGAAAATGAAGATGAGGAGCTGCAGCGGCAGATCAACAAGCTGTCCAATGCGGAAAAGATTTCCCGCTATGCCAGTGAGGCGTGCGGCCTCCTGTATGGGGGCGGCAGCAATGGCATAGGCGTGGTCAGCGGCCTGGAGGAGGCTGTGGACAGCCTGAAAGCACTGAGCCGCTTTGACGATGCCCTGGAGGATGCCATCAGGGTGCTGGGCGAGGCTGCCATCCAGGTGAAGGAGGCAGGCTATGAGGTGCGGGATTATGCGGAGTCCATGGAGTTTGACCCGAGGCTGCTGGACAGGCTGCAGAGCCGCATGGATGTCATTGACAAGCTGCGCCGGAAGTACGGTGCGACAATAGAGGATATTCTGGCATACTATGACAAGTGTCAGCAGGAGCTGGCGGATATTGAAAACTATGATGAGGATATTGCCAGATTGCAGGAGGCTGTGGCAAAGGCAAGGGAAGCTGCCTCTCAGGCAGCTGGCAGGGTGACGGAGCTTCGCCGGGCAGCAGCAGGGGATTTGTCCGATGCTATAGAGGGGCATCTCACTGCCCTGGGCATGCCGGATGCTCGCTTTGTGATTTCCGTGCAGCCGTCGGAGTCCCTGGGAGCATCAGGCGGTGACAGGCTGGAAATTCTGTTTTCTGCCAATCCGGGGCAGGAGCCTAAGCCTATCCAGAAGGTGGCATCCGGCGGCGAGCTTTCCCGTATTGCCCTGGCTATCAAGACGGTTACTGCCAGCAGGGATGCATCTCCTGCCAGCATGGTCTTTGATGAGATAGATACGGGTATTGGCGGCAAGACTGCCCAGATGGTGGCAGAGCGCATTGCCATGGCAGCAGCCAGCAAGCAGGTGCTATGCATTACCCATCTGCCGCAGATTGCCTGCATGGCGGACAATCATCTCTACATCAGCAAGCATGTG
>JAEDOE010000239.1 GCA_016302095.1 Anaerovibrio sp.
GATGTGGGCAATATTGTGCTGCGTGACCGCCGCCAGCTGTCCCAGGACGGCATTATCATTATCGTGGTAACTATGGATAAGACCAGCGGTACTGTGGTAGCAGGTCCTGATATTGTTTCCCGCGGCTTTGTGTATGTCCGTGAGTCGGAGGAGCTGATGGAGGACGTAAAGACCAGGGTGGAGGATGCGCTGGTGCATTGCGAGGAGGAAGGGATTACCGAATGGGCAGCCCTTAAATCCGCTATGCGCGACGCCCTTGGGCGTTTTATCTTTGAGCGTACCCGCCGCCGCCCGATGATTTTGCCGATTATTATGGAAGTATAATATTCAGGGGAATACGGATGAAGTGTGGCAATCAGGGAAGATATATAGGGGGAGCCCTGATTTGGCAGGTTATAGCTATTTGTTTGCTGCCTGATGCTCTGTCAGGCAGAGCTGTTCTGAAAGGGAGGCGTTCACTATGAAAATATCCTTGAATCCTGATGAGAAGGTTGTCAAGATGATTAAGGATGGTTTGGAGAAAAAAGGTGGTTATTGTCCTTGCCGGCTGGAAATAATAGAAGATAACAAGTGCATGTGCAAGGAATTCCGTGACCAGATTGCAGACCCGGAGTATGAAGGGTTCTGCCATTGCATGCTGTATTACAAATCCTTGAAGGACTGACGATGTAAAAAACTGCTGGCTTGTCGTGTGTAGCGATGTGCCAGCAGTTTTTATTTGCTTTTCTATAGTTTGCTATCCTATAAGATAATAGGATAGGGTTTATTTACATATGTTATTCCTGCAAAAGCTCTGCCTTGAGCCGCCGATAGGCACGGGTATAATAGATGCCGTTCTGGGATTCCCGGTGGTCAAAGCCATAGGCACGGCGGCTGATGGCGATAATCGGCGGTGCCTGGATGCGTTTTGCCACTGCCATGCCGGTGAACTGACGCCACCAGCGTTCCAAATCCGCAATAAATTCTGCCGGGGAAGGGAAGTATTTTTCCACCAGTCCCGGCTGGCAGCCCAGCTTTTCTTCCAGCACCCCTTCCTTGTACCATTGCAGGATATCGGCAGGGGTTGCCTTCTGCCAGTATTCAACAAAGCTGCGGAACAGGAAGTCATGGTAAGGATACTTGATAGGATCGCCCTTGCCTTCGTCTACGTTCTGGGCACTGGAAAGCTCGGCACTTGGCACGATATCAATGGTGGCCTGAGGTATGACTTCCCTGCCGTATACCTTATCGTTCAGATAACGCGCCAGGTCGTAGACCTGATATTTCCAGAGGTCTGCCAGGGCGCAGAGGAAGCCGGACTGGTCGCCATAGAGGGTGGAGTAGCCAACGGTAGTCTCCGCCTTGTTGGCGTTGCAGGTAAAGCCGCCGCCAAAAGCCGCTGCTATGCCTGCCAGCACCCGGGCACTGCGGTCTCTTGCCTGAATGTTCTCTGCCACAAAGGAGGAAACTTTCAGGTTAAAGCTGCTGCCGTCCTTCAGGAAGGTCACAGGAATGGTTTCCAGCTGGCTGATGGTATGGTCAACCGACTCCTGAATAGGCATGATGGCGTAGTTGCAGCCCAGGTTTTCTGCCAGCTTCTGAGCCAGTCCTTTTGTGGTAGCGGAGTTATACACGCTTGGCATGTTTATCAGCAGGACATTCCCCGGCCCAAGGATATGAGTATAGAGGGCAGCCGCTACCGCGGAGTCAATGCCGCCGGAAATGCCGATAACTACTTTTTTCATATGAATATCTGCCAAAAAGCTGCCCACGCCGTAGGAAACAGCCGCAAAAATATGTCCGATGGCATCGGTCTTCTCCCGTTTGTGCTTCGGCATGCCATCAATCGCTTCCAGCTCATAATAGCCCAGCTGCTGCACATATTTCGGCAGGCAGTCTGCCATAATGCCCTGGCTGTTGTAAATGGTAGAGGAGCCGTCAAAGGTGTAGACGGTTTTGCCATTATTCTGGATACCCACATTGTTTACATAGAAAAGGGGTACGCCTGCCTCTTTTGCCAGCCTGCCAAAAACCCGGTGACGCTTGCCGTTTTTGCCCAGGGTATAAGGTGATGAGGAAATATCCACCAGCATATCCACGCCCTTGCCGCTCAAAATCTCCACCGGCGCCAGGCTGTAGTCATCGCTCCAGCCGTCCTCGCAGAGAAAGGCGCCAATGGAATAGCTGCGCCCGCCTATGGCAAGCTGCAGGGGACTGAGGAGCTTGTCAGCTGTGGTATGAAGTTCCTCCGCCAGCTGCCGGAGACTGAAAAAATGACGGGTATCGTTGAACTCACGGTAGTTGGGCATCAATGTCTTGATAACGAAGGGATAAGGCATGCCCTCCGGCTGTACCAGCTTGCCCTGATAGGCAAGGAACAGGGCGTTGTACTTGCGCACCCTGCCGTCATTGTTCTTTTTGCTCCAGTCCGCAGCTACATTGCCGAAGATAATAGCAATATCCCCGGAGGCGGCAATTATGTCCTGGCCACATTCCTCGCAGTCCCGGATAAAGGCAGTCTGTTCCCAGGTATCACCCAGCAGGTAGCCCGGCACTGCCATTTCCGGGAAGATGATGACATCTGCCTGATTCTTCTTTGCTTCCTCAACCATGGACAGCATGTTGGCGGTATTTTCATCGGGATGCCCTGGAATGACCTTCATCTGGGCAACGGCAATTTTTAGCATATTCAGCACCTCGCACATCATAAAAGCAGCCTTGAAACTGCAAGCAAAAACTCTATAAATAAAATATATCAAAATATATTATAGCAGAAATTTCTTATTTCACAAATATTGTATACTTGCCGTATTTTGTTGAAATTGCCGGGCTAAAGTTTTATAATGCAGAATGGTTATGATTCTATTATCATACTTAATTACCATTGTGTATTTTGTAGATTGGCAGATTAGGAAGAAGGCAAGGTTATGGAG
>JAEDOE010000240.1 GCA_016302095.1 Anaerovibrio sp.
AGATTAAGGAGGTACTGGAAACAAAGTCCATTCCTGACTGGCAGGCGCGAAAGGCGGAGCTGGAAGCCATGGAGGTGCCTGATGCTGCCGGAAGCCTGCACCGCCTGAGGCTGAAGATTTGCGATGCCAGGATTGATGCAGCTGCCAGCTATGCCAGGTGGATGGATGATAAGAAGGCAGCTACTATCCGTTCATCGGATAACAGCCTGCGCATGGCAAAGACATTGGAAAAGGATGCGGAGCTTTTGACAAAGCAGGTTAATGCCCATGTGCGTTAAGGGTGCAGCCTGTGTGATATCAGTGTAATGATGAAATATGCTTCGGTGGTATATTGAGAGAGGATATATAGGTTATGAACAATAAAGGTGAACATGTCCTTTTGTATCAGTTTGCTGACCAGGTGCGGCTGGAGGCTGTTACCCGGCTTTTGCACCATATGAATATCAGGGTGACTGTGCTGCCTGATGAGGCATGGAAGGAGAAGGTGGGGTTCCTGCTGGGAAGCAGGGGATTTGCGGCTTCCAAGGCAGAGGATGAGGATTTTTCCTTTCCTCATGAGGTCATGCTGATGCAGAATATCAGAAACAAGCGTCTTGACAAGCTGCTGGCGGCATGGAAGGAAGCGGGGCTTTCTCCTGTGCTTTACAAGGCGGTTGTGACTCCTTTCAATACGCTGTGGACATTGAAAAGGCTCTGCCAGACCATGGAAAAGGAGCATGGTGCCGTTACAAAGTCCATCAGCGAGCATGAGGAACAGGAAGCGTTGAGCGAGGATGTTATTGATGAGTGAGGAGATTGAGGATAGTATAGATGAGGAAAGATTTTGAGCACACACAGCCGCTGCCAAGGGTGAGTCCCGACATGGACAGCCAGAAACCCCGGCTTTTGAACGCAGGCAGGGTAAGGGAGCTGGAGCCTGTGGAGATACCGAGGCGGCAGCCGCCGGAGAATAGCGGTTATGGCGGTGCTGGCAATATACCCCCGGGGGACAATACCGGCATAAACGGCATGAACAATATGAGCGGCATGAACGTGAATGTTCCGGGGCATCCGCCTCAGAAAGAGCGGCAGGGCGGCAGGGGCAAGATGATTGCCTTGCTGGTGGCAGGGTTTGTGCTGGCTGCTTTTTGCGGTGCGGCACTTTCCGGCTATCTGAGCGAGCAGCAGGCAAAGAAGGCGGCAATGGACAGCCAGCATGCGGCGGCCACTCAGCAGCTGCAGGAGGCTGACAGCCAGCAGGAGTCTTTGAGCAGGAAGAAGGAGCAGCTGGAGGCTGAGTATCAGCGGCTGCTGGAGGAACAGAAGGCTGCCCGGTCCGCGGCGGACAAGCTGCAGGGGCAGAAGGAGCAGCAGGAAAAGCAGCAGCAGGATAAATCACCTGCCGGAAAGGTGCTGGACAAGCTTACCGGCGATGCCGGCAAGCAGAAAAAAGAAGCTGAGTCCACAGCTGCTCAGGAAGCGGCTGCCCAGCAGAAGCTGGAGGATATCAGCCAGTCAGTGCAGGCGGCAGGGGCGGCTCTTGATGAGCTGGATGCCCAGCTGGACAACCTGGAAGCCATGCGGCAGCAGGCAAAAAGCGTCAAGGCTGACGTGGACAGGGCTTATAGCGAAAACAAGGATACTATAGATACGGTGCTTCACTATGTATCTGTGGGATTAAATGCATTATTCAAGTAAAGGGGAATGGTTTATGAAAAGGTTATTGATAATGATGATGGCGGCTGTTCTGATGCTGAGTGCCCTTGTGGCAGGCTGTGGCAGCCAGCAGGCTGAGAAGAAGGAGCTGCAGGGGATAGCCATTGGCTTGATGCCTGATATTGATTCCGTGCCGATTATCATTGCTGAGGAAAAGGGGTATTTTGCCGAGGAAGGGCTGAAGGTTGATATTCAGAAGTTCAAGAGTGCCATGGACAGGGATGCCGCCTTGCAAAGCGGCAATCTTGATGGTGCGATTTCTGATATGCTGGCTGTGGCATTTGCCAAGGCAGGCGGCTTTGATGTGAAGGTTACTTCCTATACTGATGGTACTTACAAGCTGATTGCAGGCAAGGGGGATGGTGCTGTAAAGCCTCAGGACCTTGCTGGCAAGGATGTGGCTGTGTCCAAGAATACCATCATTGAGTATGTCACCGACCGCATTATGGCAAGCCAGAATATGGCGGAGGACAGCATCAACAAGGTGGTAATTCCGCAAATCCCTACCCGGCTGGAAATGCTGCAGAATGGCAAGCTGGCTGCTGCCACCCTGCCGGAGCCGATGGGTTCCATTGCCATTGCCAATGGCTGCCGGTTTGTGACCGACTCTGAGGAAATGGGGGTAAATCCTGGCGTGATGATGTTCACTGCCAAGGCAGCTACGGACAAGAAAGCAGAGCTGCAGGCGTTTTATCGTGCCTACAACAAGGCTGTCAAGTATCTGAACGAGCATCCTCAGGATGAGTATATGGATCTGGTGATTGAAAAGAGCGGCTTCCCGGCTGCGGCAAAGGCTGCCCTCAAGCTGCCAAAGTATCGTGAGGCTGGCCTGCCGGCAGCTCAGGATGTCAGCGAGTGCATCAGCTGGATGGTGCAGAAGGAGCTCATCAAGCAGAGCTACACCTATGATGAGCTGGTCACTGACCTGAATAAGTGATTTGAGCTGAGCAGGTGACCTGATCCGAACAAGTAGTTTTGCCGCGCAAGTGGCTTTAGCTTAATAAGTGAATTTATGATTGAAATAGAAAATGTATCTGTCAAGTATAGGACGGAAAATGATATTTATACGGCAATAGCCAATGTAAACCTGACTGTTCCCGATGGCGGCACCTGCGCTGTCATCGGGCCTTCAGGCTGCGGCAAGTCAACCCTGCTCAAATGCGTGGCAGGGCTGATTCCTGATTATGAGGGCAGGGTGCTGATTAATGGGGAG
>JAEDOE010000241.1 GCA_016302095.1 Anaerovibrio sp.
GCATACCACGGAGGAATACACCACCCTTGAGGACCTGTGGC
Organism: Anaerovibrio sp.; assembly: GCA_016302095.1. GTDB lineage: Bacteria > Bacillota > Negativicutes > Selenomonadales > Selenomonadaceae > Anaerovibrio. The sequence continues at coordinate 42 of JAEDOE010000241.1, forward strand.
AGGGCAGCCGACTGGTAGCAGCCCTCATCTTGTCGGAGGTGTAGATAGCATGGCGAAAAACCCTTTGCATTACCAATTAACAGAATACGACTGCGGTCCCACCGCCATGCTGGATGCCATCAGCTATCTTTTTCAGCGGGAGGAAATCCCCCCGGAAATCATCCGCAACGTGATGCTGTATTGCCTGGACTGCTACAGCACCGAGGGAACCCCCGGCAAAAGCGGCACCTCCCACATGGCGATGATGTTTCTCAGCAACTGGCTGAAGCAGTTCAGCCGGGTAGGACAGCTGCCTGTCACCAGCGAGTACATCGCTGAAAACCAGGTGCATCTCGGAAAGGGCGGCAGGCTGGATGATATCCTGACACGGGGCGGTGCCGCCGTGGTGAGGCTGTGGCTGGACGAATGGCATTATGTCATGCTCAGCGGCATCAGGGACGGCATGGTGTACATGTTTGACCCCTATTTCCGGGACACGCCCTACGAGGATTATCCCCAGGTGCAGGTGGTTCTCAACCAGCCCTTTGCCTACAACCGCATTGTGCCAATAGACATGTTCAATACCACCTCGCTCTCCCTGTATGCCCTGGGTCCTGTGGAGGAACGGGAAGCAGTGCTGCTGGGGAACCAGAATACCCTGCTGACGGCAGAAAAAACCATTGAATATTTTATCTGATAAGCAGCTGCCTTTGCTGTCACCCCCTGATAAAAAGCAAAAATCATAACAAAAGACATGGAAAACGCCCCCGGAGCTGGCTGATTACGCCAGTCCGGGGGCATTTCAGTTAATTATTATGGAAAATAATATGGGAATATTATGGGAGGGCTAAAACTTTAACCTTAAAAATCCAAGCCTCAAGCCTTGACAGGCTTTTTCAAAACGCTCATAATCAGGCAGCTGATCACAGCACCGATGGCAATAGCAGCCAGATACATCAGCGGATTGCCGATGGTAGGCACTACGAAGATACCGCCATGAGGTGCACGCAGAGTGCAGTCAAACGCCATGGACAGGGCACCGGCAGTAGCGGAGCCCACCACCAGGGATGGAATCACACGCAGCGGGTCAGCTGCTGCAAATGGGATAGCACCCTCGGTAATGAAGGACAGTCCCATTACGAAGTTGGTAATGCCGGACTTTCTCTCGTTCTCGGAGAAACGGTTGCCGAAGAAGGTGGTGCAGAGAGCGATGGCGATAGGCGGAACCATGCCGCCAGCCATAACGGCAGCCATGACGCCATACTCGCCGCCAGCCAGCAGGCCGGTACCGGTTACATAAGCAGCCTTGTTCACAGGACCGCCCATATCAACAGCCATCATGCCGCCCATAATCATGCCTACCATGACACGGGAGCTGGTGTCCATGTTCTTCAGGGTATCCATCATCCACTCATTGATACCTGCCACAGGCGGAGTGATAACAAACTGCATCAGAACGCCCATGATGAAGATGCCCAGTACAGGGTACAGGAGAACCGGCTTGATGCCCTCAAGGGACTCAGGCAGGCAGGAGAATACCTTGCGCAGGGCTACAACGATATAGCCGCCGGCAAAACCAGCCAGCAGGGCACCCAGGAAGCCGGAACCGCCTGAAGCAGCCATAGCACCGCCTACAAAGCCTACAGCCAGGCCCGGACGGTCAGCAATGCTCATAGCGATAAAACCAGCCAGCACAGGCAGCATGAAACCGAAGGAAGCGCCGCCTACACCCATAAAGAACTTGGCAAGAGGGGTGTTGGAACCGAAGCCGCCAGGGTTTGCCGGGTCAAAGGTATCAAAGAGGAAAGCCAGGGCGATGAGGATACCGCCACCGATAACGAATGGCAGCATGTGGGAAACACCGTTCATCAGGTGCTTGTAAATCTGCCGCCCAATGCTCTCGTTATCGCCCTCATCAGCAGCTGCAGAGCCGCCGCCGGCATGATGATAGATAGGAGCCTGGCCGGAAAGAGCCTTGTCCAAAAGCTCATCAGCCTTGTTGATGCCGTTGGCTACCTTGGTCTTAATCACAGGCTTGCCGTCAAAGCGCGCCATTTCCACGTTCTTGTCCGCAGCGATGATAATGCACTCCGCCTCGGCAATCTCCTGACGGGTAAGCACGTTCTTGGCACCGCCGGAGCCGTTGGTTTCAACCTTGATCCAGATGCCACGCTTCCTGGCATGCTGCTCAAGGGACTCGGCTGCCATAAAGGTATGGGCAATGCCGGTCGGGCAGGCAGTTACGGCAAGGATTTTCCTGGAGGAATCAACGGAGACTGCCTTGCTGCCGCCAGCTGCCTGGAATTTCCCTGCCTCCTTGGCATCAATCAGGCTGAGGAATTCATCCACGTTCTTTGCACCTACAAGGGCATTAACAAAATCCGGTTCCATCAGCATGGTTGCCAGATTGCTCAAAAGCTCCAGATGGGTGTCGTTGGAGCCGTCCGGTGCCGCAATCATGAAGAACAGCCTGGATGGCAATCCGTCCATAGCCTCAAAATCCATGCCCTGAGGCACAGTCATGGCAGACAAGCCTGCCGTCTTTACCCCTGCGCTCTTGGCATGAGGAGTGGCGATGCCGTCCCCCAGCCCGGTGGTGCCGGAAGCCTCCCGCTTCAGCACATCCTTGATATACTGCTCCTTGTCGGACAGCTTGCCGGAAGCCTCCATCAGGTCAGCCAGCTTGTTGATTGCCTCTGCCTTGGAGACAGGTGCCACATTCAGCTGAATGCTCTCCCTGCTCAATAAATCCCTAATTTTCATAGTAATTCGTCCCTTCTGCTTTTCAAGAAAACAACAATAACCCTAAAAAAATAATAATTTCTATCAATTCGCTACCCCTAACGAATTGTCATGACAGTGCCGGCCTGCTTACAACCGGCAC
>JAEDOE010000242.1 GCA_016302095.1 Anaerovibrio sp.
GCGGCATATAATGCTCGTCAATTGCCTGTGCCACAGCAGCATTTTCACCATCCAGAAGGGCATACTCACGGCCCATGATGCCCTGCAGCTCGGTGAACTCAGTTACCATGCCGGTTACCAGGTCAGCCTTTGCCAGCTTGGCAGCACGGACAGCATCCGCCTTCTCCTGCTCAGATACCTGCAGCTCATCAGCAATATAGGCAGCCAGTGCCTCAAGGCGCTGTGCCTTGTCGTAGATGGAACCAAGGCCTTCCTGGAACACAACTGTCTTCAGCTTGTCCGCATGCTCCTCCAGGGATTTCTTCCTGTCCTCATCAAAGAAGAACTGGGCATCCTCAAGGCGGGCACGGAGCACGCGCTCATTGCCGTGCTGCACAGTCTCCAGGAAATCACTGCCGCCATTACGGATAGTGATAAAGAGGGGCAGCAGCTGGCCGTCCTTCAGCACAGGGAAGTAACGCTGATGGTCACGCATCGGGGTAATAACCGCCTCGGCAGGCAGCTTCAGGTACTTCTCATCGAACCTGCCGCAGAGGGCGGTAGGGTACTCTACCAGATAGAGAACCTCCTCCAGCAGATCCTCGTTGATTTCAGCCTTGCCGCCATTTGCCTCGGCAACCTCAGCAATCTGCTTCCTGATCATGTCGCAGCGCTTATTCTGGTCAACAATGACAAACTGCGCCTCACAGGCTGCCTCATAAGCATCAGCGGAGGCAATCTCAAAATCACCCTCGGACAGGAAGCGATGGCCCCGGGAAACCCTGCCGGACTTCACAGCAGCTACCTCGAAGTCAATCACATCCTCACCGTACAGCCCCACCAGCCAGCGCAGCGGACGGATAAATTTATAATCGAGGTTTGCCCAATGCATGTTGTTTGGGAAGCTCAGGCCGTTGACCAGCCCCGTCAAGGTGTCCCCCAGAAGGTCGCTGGTCTTGCCGCCCACCTCATGCACCATGGCATATACATAGCCGTCCTTGGTCACCAGGTCCTCTGCCTTGACACCCTGCCCCCGGGCAAAGCCCTGGGCAGCCTTGGTAGGATTGCCATCGGCATCAAAAGCGATATTTACAGCCGGGCCGCGATTTTCCTTGGACAAATCAGCCTGCTGCTCCGCCAGCCCCTCCACAATCAGGGCAGTACGGCGCGGCGTGCCAATAGTCCTTATATTCTCATACTCAAGGCGCAATCCCTCGAAGGTCTTGGCCGCATTCTCCTTCAGCTGGGACAGGATACCCGGCATTACATGAGCCGGAACCTCCTCAGTACCGATTTCCAATAATAAAGTCTTGCTCATGTCTTATTTACTCCCCTTTCCCATCATCGGATAGCCAAGCTCCTCACGCTGCTTCAGATAGCACTGGGCACAGAGGCGTGCCAGCTTCCTTACCCTGCCGATAAAGGCGGCACGCTCGGAAACGCTGATGGCACCGCGGGCATCCAGCAGGTTGAAGGCATGGGAGCACTTCAATACATAATCATAGGCAGGATGTACATAGCCCTTGTCAATAACCCGGACAGCCTCCGCCTCATACTTGTCAAACAAATCAAAGAGCAGATCCGCATCGGACAAATCAAAGGCATAAGTTGACTGCTCAAACTCATTCTGATGGAAAACATCACCGTAGGTGTAGTCCCCTGTCCACTGAATGTCGTATACATTCTCTACGCCCTGAATGTACATGGCAAGGCGCTCCAGGCCGTAGGTAATCTCCACGGCAGTAGGCTTGATATCCTGGCTGCCTACCTGCTGGAAATAGGTGAACTGGGTGATTTCCATGCCGTCCAGCCATACCTCCCAGCCCAGGCCCCAGGCGCCCAGAGTAGGGGACTCCCAGTTATCCTCAACAAAGCGGATATCGTGCTCCTTCGGATTGATGCCAAGGCGCTCCAGGGATGCCAGATACAATTCCTGAATGTTGTCAGGGGACGGCTTCATAATAACCTGGAACTGATGATGCTGGTACAGGCGGTTCGGATTGTCACCATAGCGGCCGTCAGCCGGGCGGCGGGACGGCTCCACATATGCCACATTCCAAGGCTCAGGCCCCAATACACGCAAAAAAGTAAACGGATTCATGGTACCGGCGCCCTTTTCCACATCATAAGGCTCGCCGAGAATGCAGCCCTGCTCTGACCAGAACTGCTGCAATGCCAGGATGATTTCCTGAAATTTCATAAATATAAACCTCCTCAGATGATGATGTTACAGTGCAAAAAAATACGCCCCTGTAACATTTTGCTAAATGTTACAGGGACGAGCAATCACATGACCAAACTCGCGGTTCCACCCTGCTTGAACAGAAGAATCCCCTTCTATTCCGCCTCAATTGGATATACAATTTCGCTCCAAAGTGCCCTTCGCTTCCTGTGCAGGCTCTCACCCTCCCTGCTCGCTGCATGGCACAGACAGCCATCTACCTTGCCATCTGCCCGGAAGCTACTCCTCTTTATCATTGCTAGGTGCAAGTCTATCAAAAAAAAAGGCATTTGTCAACCTAATATGCACTTTATCTTTTATTAGTGCAGGGGAGCTGTCAAAAAACATCAGCAAATACTCCAATGGTCGGAGAGGCAATGCCAATGCAGGCACGCTCGCGCTACTATCCACGCCTAGCGGATGCTAAGCTCTCGCTGCGCCTACGGCTTGCGACTCGCTAAGCACCGAGGCGCGTCTCAGTGCCTTGCATTGGCACCGCCTTCTCCGCCCATCGCATTATCTGCTAACAGTTGCAATTCTGCGACAGCTCCCCACTTACTTATCAGCAATCCCTTATATTTTGCCATAGCAACATAATGATACTTTACGAACAAGCCTGAAATAGGGGGCTGGGAGGCTGACGCTACCTGATACTGCCAACTGCTATGCAAGGCAATCT
>JAEDOE010000243.1 GCA_016302095.1 Anaerovibrio sp.
AGCATGGTGTGAGCGGTGAAAAGCAGCTTATCATGCACAATTTTTATCTGCCTGACTACCAGCAGGACAGGCAGGGCTGGGAGTATTTGCAGGCGAAGTACCCGGGGCTTATCAATGCCAGGGATGTGCTGGAGGAATATACCTCCATCCGCTATCAGACCAGCATAGATAAAGCTACCCACACTGCCCTTGACCATTCTCTGCACAACATCAGGGTTGTGGAGGCAGGCTGCTGCTTCCGGGGCAGTATCCAGGTGGTCAATGGCGATGAGCAGGACAGGGCAATCCTGGCTCTGGCATGCCGCAATCTGCAATACGCAGGAGGCAAGAGGAACCGGGGCCTTGGCAGGATAGAGTGCCGTTTTGACGAGATGGACGAAGTTATCAGGTGTGCAGTAAAGCAGGTGAGAAAAGCATGAGCAGACTGGCAAAGATTGATATACGGATAGATACCCTTGAGCCTGTGGTAATCAGCCAGAAAAACAATACCACGGTGCTGACAAATTCTGCTGACTATATCAGCGGCTCTATTTTGCGGGGCATGCTGGCAGGCATGTACATAAGGAAATTCGGTGGCGGTGACAGGGTGCATGAGGATGCTGCCTTTCAGCGGCTGTTCCTCAGCAGTAATGTCCGCTTTGTGGATGCCAATCCGCTGGCAGGCGGTCAGCGGAGCTTTGCCCTGCCTTTTTCCCTCATGAAGGAAAAGGTAAACGGCGATGTGCAGGATATATTATTTGCCAAGGACTCCCAGAAGGGCTACAAGGGGATCAAGGGCTATGGCATTGTCAGTGATGGCAAAATCTGCATGGCCCATGTGGGAAAATCTGTTTCGCTGCACATGTCCAGAAATCTGGAAAATGAACGTATTTCCGGCAAAAGCGAGGAAGGACACATCTTCAACTATGAGTCCATTGATGCCGGGCAGTCCTTTGCCGGGGAAATCATCGGTTCCAAGGAAGCCTTGCAGGAAATGTCGGAAAAGCTTTTCTCCGAAAAGGAATGTTTTGTTTATATCGGGCGTTCCAAGTACAGCCAGTATGGCAGGTGCAGGCTGTCTGCTTCCGGGGTGCAGGAGGTGGACTATACCGGCATGATTAGGGAGGCTATTGACGAAAAGGGGCTTCTGGCACTCCGGGCAGATACTCCGTACCTGCCTGAGTGGCAGAATGTGGATGCCGCCGCCTCCCTGCAGGAGCTGGCAGACAAGCTGTCGGATATCTGTCCGGGCATGTCCTTTGCGGTGCAGGGGGCGTCCGTGGTAAGCAAGCAGGTGACTATCGCTAACTTTGTTCAGGTGTGGAATCTGAAAAGGGCGGAGGAGCCTGCCCTGGCTGCCGGTACAGTTTTTCAGCTGTCCTGCCGGTCAGGAGAGGACAAGGGCTGGACAGATGAGGCTGTAGAGGCAGTGGAGCAGCTTTTGCTGGGCGGCATGTCCAGACGGAGCAGCGAGGGCTTCGGGCAGTTCCGTCCGTGGCAGCAGCAGGATCTGAAAATGGGCAGCGGCCTGGAAAATGCTCCTGAGGCGAAGCCTGTTTTCTCTGCAGAGATGAAAAAAACAGTGCAGCACATCCTGCTGAACCGCATGAAGGGAGAAATCCGCCGTCTGGCAGCTGATGATGCAGCCAAAAAATGCGGCAGCCTCAGCAGGCACAATCATCTCTTTAGCCGTATGGAGCAGGAAATGCTTACGGTCAAGGCGCAGTCAGGCACCAGAAAGGCTTTTAATCAGTACATGGAAGCCTGCATCAGACCTGGCAGCCCTGCCGAGAAGAACCTGAAGGGCATCAGCTATGGCGGGCATACACTGCTGGAGATTCTGCAAGGCAACTACAAATCTCCTTATGCTGTGAATTTCAGCTGGCAGGAGATATTGGGCAAGGAGATTGGTGCTCTTGCCAAGGATGTTGATTTTACTTTGCCTGAGCCTGAAAGTGATGAGCTTTATTATGAGTATTGGCTGTGGTTTTTCCGCCATGCCAGAAAGCAGACCATCAAGGCAGCAACTGGAAAAGGGAGTGTGAATAATGAGTGAGGCAGCTATGAACAAAATGCCTGCAAGCAAGGCAGCCATCATTGAAAAAATTCAGATGTCGGGCAGGCTTGTTGTCCAGTCTCCCCTGTGTATAGGCTCAGGTCAGGACGATGGCATAACAGACAGCCTGGTGCTGAAAAACAAGCAGGGCAAGGCTTTTATTCCGGGAACCTCCCTGGCAGGCGTCCTGCGTGATATAGTCGATAGCTATGACAGCAGGCAGGCGGATTTGCTGTTTGGGAATTTGTCTGATAACCGCCAGAGCATGATTAACATAGATGATGTATTGCTGGAAAACAGCGTGTACACAGTGCGTGATGGTGTGCGCATTGACAGCATTACCAACACGGCAGAGGACACCGGCAAGTTTGACTACGAGGTGGTGGAGCGGGGGGCTTCCGGAAGCTTTTCCGCTACCATTACCATTCGCAAAAACGATATAGAGGATAAGGCTGCTGTTGAAAAGCTGGCAGCTGCCCTGGCAGATCAGCTGATGTATGGCATCAGCCTGGGTGCCCATACAGCCAAGGGATTTGGCGAGGTCAGGGGCAGGCAGCTTGAGGTTGCCACTTATGATTTTTCCAAGCCGTCTGCTTTGGAAGCGTGGCTGCTGGGGGAAAGGCTTCAGGCTGATGTACATGCTGCCGTTGCCAAGCCTATGACAGCGGCTGACGAGTTTTATGCGGAGCTTGACCTGGCATTGAAAACCTCACTGCTGGTAGGAACAGAGCCTGATGCCTTTGACGCAGGAAGCGGAGACGGGGAAGGCAAGGTGCAGAAGGTCATGCTGTCCAGCAAGGGGGAGTATGTCATTCCGGGTACTTCGGTCAAAGGA
>JAEDOE010000244.1 GCA_016302095.1 Anaerovibrio sp.
GTGCTGCTGGTAGTGGGGATGGTAAATGTTTTTAGCTCTACATTTATTACGGCAGAAAATGAGAATAGCGCACCCTATGCATACCTTTTGAAGCATCTCATCAGCATGGGGATAGGCTTCGTGCTGTTTGCCATGTCCTGGCGGGTGGATTACCACAAGTGGCGTGACTGGCTGGGGCCTGTAGCCCTCAGCATAGCGGCACTGCTGCTTTTTGTGCTGGCGGCAGGGACTGTGGTCAACGGTGCAAAGCGGTGGATTTACCTGGGGGCATTCTCCTTCCAGCCGGCGGAGTTTGCCAAGATATGCAGCGTGATGATAGCGGCCTATATCCTCTCCTACCGGGTGGAGCACAAGCTGCCCATCAATATCCTCAACGCCCAATACGCTTTTATTGCTTTTTTGTTTGTGGCGGTTGAGATGGAGCCGGACATGGGAACTGCCTGCGTCATTCTGGGCATACCCATTGTGATGCTGTGGATGGCGGGGCTGAAAACCTACAAGCTGCAGCGGCTGGCTCTGGTGGGGCTGGCAGCGGTGGTGGGCATGTGCATCTATCAGCCCTATCGCCTGGAGCGCATCAAGGTCATGTTCAACCCCTGGTCTGATGCCCAGGGCATGGGCTATCAGACGGTGCAGTCCGTGACGGCCATCGGCTCCGGCGGTGTCTGGGGCATGGGGCTGGGGCAGGGACTGGCAAAGTATGCCTACCTGCCGGAGGCGCATACTGACTTTGCCTTTGCAGTGTTCTGTCAGGAAAACGGCTTTGTGCTGGTGGCTCTGGTGCTGCTTTTGTATGGGGCATTTGCCTATTATGCCGTGCGGATTGCCAGGGATGCCTATGATGCCTACGGGCAGCTGCTGGCAGGGGGCATCATGCTGCTGGTAGTAGGTCAGGCGGTGGTGAACATTGCCATGGTGGCAGGCTGCTTCCCGGTGGTGGGTGTGCCGCTGCCCTTTATCAGCTATGGCGGCACTTCCCTGATGATGACCATGTTTTCCGTGGGGGTGCTGATCAATATCGGCCGCTACAGCCAGGCGAAGCAGGCAAAGGAAAAGCTGGATGAGCTCAGGTGCAAAAACCTGAAAAACCATGAAGCGGCACTGGCTGCCACGCCGGGAAGGCGCAGGCTGCAGCGGATTAAGTAATGCTGAGCAGTATTTTTAGCAAATGACCTAGTGAAAAGAGTTAATGACGATGGCTGTGACTATGAATAAGATAAATATGAAAAGGCAGAAACGCATTGCGCTGATAAACGATATGACAGGCTTCGGACGCTGCTCCATTGCGGTGGAGCTGCCGCTGATTTCTGCTCTGAAGATTCAGGCGTGTCCGCTGCCTACGGCGATTTTGTCCGTGCATACGGGCTTTGCCGAGCATTATATTGATGACTATACCGACAGGATGCGTCCTTATATGGAGAACTGGGCGGTAAACGGACTGGAATTTGACGGCATCTGTACCGGCTTTCTGGGTTCCGTGGAGCAGATCAATATTGTGGAGGAATTTGTGCAGCGGTTCAAGAAGCCCTTTACCCGGGTGATGGTGGACCCGGTGATGGGTGACTACGGCAGGCTGTATTCTTCCTACACGCCGGAAATCTGCCAGGAGATGAAAAGGCTTCTGAAGCATGCCGACCTGGTGACGCCGAACCTTACGGAGGCATGCCAGCTTCTGGATGAGGCATATCCTGAGAATGGGGCGATTGGCGAGGAGGCTTTGGCAAAAATGGCAAAGGCACTGGCTGAAAGGGGCCCTGAGCAGGTGGTAATTACCGGCTTGCAGGGAGAAGGCCAGGTGCTGAATTTTGTTTATGAGAAGGGCGGCAGCCATTCCATTGTCCGGGAGCCGAAAATCGGCGGTGACAGGTCTGGCACCGGCGATGCTTTTGCCGCCATTGTGGCTGGCGGCCTGGTCAGGGGCTTGTCCTTGCAGGAGTCCGTGGAGAAGGCGGCAGGGTTTATTACCAAGGCACTTCGGTACACGGTGGAGCTGGATTTGCCGTGGAACTACGGGCTTGCCTTTGAGGAATATTTGACGGAGCTGGATTAGTTTCTCCTGCCTGTGCAGGAGTTCCATTGTTATATTTTGATGTGGAGTGAGAGAATTTGAGTATGCTGGTTTATGCCGTGCATGAGGGCGGCCGCTATGTGCAGGTGGCAGACAGCCTGAAGGAGCAGCCTGAGGGCAAGCGCGGCTTTTATGTGAATATTACCAATCAGTGCAACTGTGCCTGCACCTTTTGCCTGCGCACCATGAAGCACATGGCGGAGGAAAGCACCCTGTGGCTGAAGCAGGAGCCGTCAGTGGATGAGGTCAAGGCGGAGCTGGACAAGCTCCCATGGGATATGGCCAAGGAAATTGTTTTCTGCGGCTTCGGGGAGCCGACCATGCGGCTGGATGCGCTGCTGGAGCTGATGGCCTATGTGCGCCAGAAGCATCTTGATATGCCTATCCGCCTCAACACCAACGGCCTGGCTGACCTTATCTATGGCCGTTCTGTGGCAGGGGATTTTGAGGGGCTGGTAGACACCATTTCCATCAGCCTGAACGCTTCCAATGCGGAGCGTTATCTGGAGCTGACCAGGGCGAAGTACGGCATAGGTGCCTTTGATGCCATGCTGAAATTTGCCGTGGACTGCAAGGCGCATATTCCCAATGTGGTGCTGACCGTGGTGGAAAAGGTGGAGGACCAGGCGGAGATTGATGCCTGCCGGAAGCTCTGCCAGGAAAAGGGCTTGCAGCTGAGAGTCCGCATTTATGAGGACAGCTGAGTGTATTACAGCTGATTTTGTGACGGCTGATTTTGGTGATAGTGACAGGAGTGACGAAAAAGCATGAAAAAGTTGGTTGT
>JAEDOE010000245.1 GCA_016302095.1 Anaerovibrio sp.
CCGATGAGATGTGCGCCGATACCTACAGCAAACAGAGCCAGGATGATAACGATTGGGGAAACACCCTTCTTCAGCAGCCACATGCAGAGCAGGGTCAGCAGCAGCGGAACAAGACCAGGAATCAAAGCATCCAGGTTGTTCTGCAGGGTAGTAACCTTCACAGGCTCCAGGGCCATGCCGGAGGAGAACTGCTGGATAGCAGTCTTGATGCCCTCGCCGCCGGCAGGGAGCTGATCCCACTCAATGTAAGCACCCTTGCTGAGCTGGATGCTGGAAACAACAGGAGCAAACTTAATGCTTACCCACCTCTGTACCAAGGCACCAAGCACGAACATACCAAGGATGGAAGCACCGCGGGTAATGTTGGTCAGCAGGTTGCCGGACAGGTTCTCAGTAATCTGGCTGCCAACCTTGTAGCCAAACTCCTGAGTATACCACATGAAGCCGAAGCGGAGAATGTTCCACAGGAGGAAGAACATAATCGGGCCAAGCATGTTGCCGTCCATAGCGATGGAAGCACACATTGCACCCAGGATAGGACGCAGGGTGAACCAGAATACAGGGTCACCGATACCGGCCAGAGGGCCCATCATACCAACCTTAACACCCTGAATAGCAGCATCGTCAACAGCAGCGCCGTTGGCCTTCTCCTGCTCCAGAGCCAGGGTAACGCCTACGATTGGAGAAGCAACATAAGGATGAGTGTTGAAGAACTCCATGTGACGCTTCAAAGCGGCAATCTGGTCAGCCTTTTCCTTGTACAGCTTCTTGATGGCTGGAATCATCGCAAATGCATAACCACCGTTCTGCATACGCTCATAGTTCCAGGAAGCCTGCCAAAATGTTGAACGCAAGCAAACCTTCAAACGGTCAGCCTTGCTAAGAGTAATCTTGTTATCTGCCATGTCAATCACCACTTTCTCAATCAATAATCATCCAGAATATCGCCGATTGGGTCCTTGCTGCCGCCATTGCCGGAGCCGCCATTGCCGCCACCGTTCTCGGACAGGTGGAGGTAAATCATAACCATAGCCATAGCGATAGCACCCAGGGAGATAAGGGTGATTTCAGTCAGTGCAGCTACGCAGAAGCCCAGGATAAGGAATGCCCAGGTCTCCTTGTTGGCAATCATGTTGATAACCATAGCGTAACCTACAGCAACAACCATGCCGCCGCCGATAGCCATGCCGGTGGTCAGCCACTCAGGAATGGACTGCAGGCCGGACTGTACTACCTCTGCCGGAATGAAGCAGAGAGCAACAGCAGGAATAGCGATACGGGCACCCTGCATGAGCACGGCCACAATCTGCCAGAACTCAATAGCAGCGAAGCTGCCCTTCTCAGCAGCACCGTCCATCATGTGCACGATAGGCACGGACAAGGTACGAACAATCATGGTGGTGAACAGGCCTGCTACTGCCAGAGGAATCGCAATACCGATAGCGGTAGGAATACCTGCTACGCCCTGACCACCCTGAATGAGGATAATCGCAGAAGCAACAGATGCCAAAGCAGCATCAGGAGCAACGGCCGCACCGATATTTGCCCAGCCCAGGGCAATCATCTGCAGCGTACCGCCCAGAATGATACATGGCACAGGGTCACCGGCCACAATACCAATCAAGGAGCAAGCCAGGATTGGCTGATGGAATTCAAATTCATCCATTACGCTCTCCATACCAGCCAGGAGAGATACGATAATAATACCAATTATGGTAAGAGTACCCATAATATAACCTCCAAATCTTTTATTGGACAATTTCGATATAAGAAAAATAATTACTTCAGGCCGTCCTCTGCCTTCTTGATCAAAGCATCAAGATTGTCAGCTGCATCAGCAGGCACCTTGCGCACATCGAAGGTAATACCAAGCTTCTTCAGCTCCTTGAAGGTCTCAACATCCTTCCGATCCATGGAAATAACCTTGTTTACCAGGACCTTGCCCACGGAATGAGCCATAGAACCGATATTCAGCTGCTTGATGGATACGCCTTCCTTGATAACAGCCAGGGCATCCTGCGGATTCTCGAAAAGGAGCATAGCCTTGGTTGCGCCAAAGCGAGGGTCCTTCTCCACCTGAATAATCTTCTTTAAAGGAACAACATGCGCCTTTACACCCGGAGGCGCAGCCTTCATAATCAAGCCCTTGCGCAGCTCATCCTTTGACACAGCATCAGACACAACGATAATGCGGTCAGGCCGTACGCTCTTGGTCCAGCTGGTTGCCACCTGGCCGTGCAGCAGACGTGAGTCAACACGGGCCAGTACATACTTGATGTGGCCGTCACCCAGCACAGTCCCCTCCGGAATAGCCCCCATAGCTTCCGGTGCAGCAGCAGCCGCAGCAGTAGCCGGAGCAGGCTCCAGAGACTCAGGCATTACGGTAACACCCTCACGGGACGGGCCGATGATGTTCTTCGCCATATCATGGGCAGAAATGTTCTCGTCACCCATGCGCTCACCCAATGCAGTGATCAGCATAGGCAGGCTGAGGCCGGTAACGATAGCCCACTTGTCCTCGTGGCCGTTCAGAATAGCGCTGGACTGGTTAAATGGTGTGCCGCCCAGCAAATCCACTAAGAAAATAACCTCATCCTTGTTAGAAAGAGAATCAACAGCAGCCAAAAGCTTCTCACGGAACTTATCCGGACCGTCCTCCGGCAGCAGTGTAACTGCAACCAGGTCTTCCTGAGGCCCGAAAACCATTCCGGCTGACTGCTTAACTCCTTCTGCCAGCCCACCATGGCTGGCTAAAATAATCCCTGTCATATTAGTCCTCCCCTCTGACAGAAAAGCCGTTTTGGTTGTTTCATTTCAACCAT
>JAEDOE010000246.1 GCA_016302095.1 Anaerovibrio sp.
GCCGCGCATCACCGCACCGCAGGTAATGTTCATGGGCAGGATTATGAGCCTGAACCTTGAGCTGTACAGCTACATGGAGACCTATACCGATGAGGAAGGCCACATCAAGAGCTTCATCGGTGATGATGATGTTATTATTGGTATTCCTGGCCGCGGCAAGCAGCTGCATGGCGCTGTCACCCTGGTAGAGGGCAGGTCCTTCAAGACCTACGTTGGCAACTACGTGCCTGCATATCGCGCTAATGAGAATGACAACACCGTTTCCCTGGCCATGTACAGCCGTTGCGTGCTGGTGCCGGAAACCGTGGATGACTGGGCTGTCATCAAGGCGAAGTAAGGAGGCGCTGCACTATGAAAATCCGCATTATCAGGCACATGCTCAGAAATGGCGGCATAACCTACAAAAAAGGCGATACAGCTGATATTCCTGAGAAACTGGCCAAGGCCCTGCTGAAGGATTATCCTGAGGAATTTGCACCGGTCATCGAGGCGGTGCCGGAAGCAAAGGAAGATGTTGCCGATGTGGCGGACGAGGCCGATAAACCTGAGGATATAGCAGCAGCCCTGGAGGCGGCTGACAAGCCGAAAGCAAAAAAATGAGCACATTCAGAGAACAGCTTGAAGATGATCTGAATGTGTTTTTTGATGCAGAGGAATTTGCAGAGGAACATGAGCTTAACGGTACTATGTGCAGCTGTATTGTGCAGTCACCTACTGCCCGAGAGGTATTCCTACAGGGGCAGGCTTATGATAGCTATGAAGGCATCAGCGGCAGGCAGATTGTTGTCCATGTGAAGAAATCCGAGCTTCCGGAGATACCGGCAGAGGGGATGACATTTACCCTTGACGGCGAGGTGATGCTTGTCTCTGCCTGTGTTGAGGATATGGGGAATATCAGTATAACCCTCCATCAGAATTTGAGGTGATAACATGGCAGTAAAAATTATGCTGGGCGGTGCTGAGGAAGCTATAAAGAATCTGGAAAAGCTATCGCCGGAAAACATCGGCAGTGCTGTAAAAGCATCCGCCAAGCGGGCAGCTCTGGCAGCCCGCACTGCCGGTACCGGGCATGTCAGGCAGATATATACTATCCGCTCTGGTGACATGAAGGAGCGCACCATGATATTCAGTGAAGCTGACGGAGCTACACTGAAAGTAAAAGGTGCTACTGAATCGGTGAAAAAATATCGGGCCAATGAGCGGCAAAAGGGCATTTTTGTTGCCATCAAGCATGGCGGGGGCAGGATTGTTCCACGGTCGTTTGCTATGAATTCCGGCCAGTATGTGCAGAGGCGCGGCCCCGAGAGATTTCCACTCAAAGGCCTGCATGGTCCATCTGTGCCCCAGCTTTTTGGCAATGAAGCCGTAATGTCAGAGATGCAGGAGAGGGCAGGCGAGGTCTTTGAGACACGCCTTTACCATGAAATAGGACGTCAGCTGGGGGTGGTATAAATGAACTCTATCCAATGTGCAGACGGAATTGCTGCATATCTGCGCAAAGCTGTCAGTGAAGATAGCATGAAGCTGCGCTTTCTACTGCATGATGAGAAGCGTGAAGAACAGGAGGAAATCAATGTGTATACGGGATTTCTTCCTTACGCGGCTACAGATGTGGAAAAGAGAAAGCTTTGTCCCGCTATCGTCATACGGCCTGAGCTGGTGGAGGACAGGCAGGATTATTCCATAGCGCATCTCCTTATCAATGTTACCACCTATGACCGCGATAAGCAGCAGGGATATTTGAGCCTTTATAGCGTGCTGGAATGGGTTCGGTTTAAGCTGCTGGCTCATACCCCGGTGGACAATAGATGGCTGTTACAGGACGGCTCATTGACAATGGGCGTACCCCCTGATCAGCCATATCCTCAATGGTGGGGATATATTGAGGCGGCTATCCACATCCCACATCCATCAAGGAATGAGTCACAGTGGTATTATTCTGGCTACAAAGGGAAATGAATATGGCGAAAAAGAGAAAGACAAGTAATCACGGCCCGCTAATCTATGTGGGGCCGGGGTTCCGAAATTCACGTCTGACCACCTTTGGCATTTTTGCTGATGGGGTGCCGCGGGAATTTCAGGGCACAATTTTTGCAAAATTATTTGTGCCGGCAGCCAGACTGAATGAAGCGAGGGCAGACATAGCCCGCAAGGGCACAGCTCTGCATGAGTTCTATCAGCAGGCTATCGAGGCACACAAGAAGGAGGAAAAATAATGGCTTATTTTCATGGAGTTAGGGTGAAGGAAATTCCTACATCCATTTTGGCAACAGTGAGCACTACGGCAGGTCTGCCTGTTGTATTCGGCACGGCGCCTGTTCATCTGACCAAGGAACCGGCAAAATATGTAAGCAAGCCTGTCATTTGCTACAGCTGGAATGAAGCGGTTACAGCACTTGGTTATTCTGCCGATTGGAGCAAATACACTTTGTCGGAGGTTATGTACAGCGAGTTCAAGCTGTACGCAGTGAAGCCTATCGTTTTTGTCAATGTACTGGATCCCGCCAAGCATAAAAAGAGTATGGAGGCAGCCGCAGAGGTTGTAGAAGGTTCTGCTGTAATTGACAATGCTGTGCTGCTTGACAGTCTCCAGGTCTTGCCGGATGCTCTTTCTGATGCGCCGGCAGAAATCAACAAGGACTACACAGCCGCCTACAATGATGATGGACAGCTGGTAATCAGTATCCTGGAGGATGGCAGCCTGAAGGATGCCGCATCCATTTTCATAAAATGTGATGTGGTTGATGCATCTATGGTCAGCCGGGATGATATTATTGGCGGTGCTTCCTCTGATGGTTCCATCAAAGGCATGGAACT
>JAEDOE010000247.1 GCA_016302095.1 Anaerovibrio sp.
TCAGGCCAGTGCTATCCGGCTGCTGAAGTATATGAGCGACAATGGGATGATAAAGCGTGTGGGGCGTGGCAAGTCAACGCGGTATATCAAATAAGGGATGCTATTTCAGTTCCTTGATGGTAGCTGCAATAGTTTTGGCGGCATGGCGCAGCTCGTCCTCCGTATGGGTTGCCATGAGGGCTGCCCGGAGCATGGCATGATTTTTTGCCACGGTCGGGTAGCGGATGGCGGAGATATAGATGTTTTTCTGGCGCAGGGCAGCGGCGGCCTTGAGTGCCAGTTCTTCATCGTGGAGGATAATCGGCACAATGGCGGTTTCGCTGTTTGACTCAATGCCATGTGCCTGCAGCTCCTGGCAGAAAATGCGTGTATTTTGCTGTAGTGCCTGTGCCATCTCCGGCTGCTCCGTCAGAAGCTGCAGTGCCTGCTTGGCGGCGGCAAGTACCGCTGGTGCCAGGCTGGTGGAAAAAATGTAGCTGCGAGCCGTATTTCTGAGATAATCAATCAGCAGTTGGCTGCCGCAGGCATAGCCGCCTTCTGCGGCAAGGGCTTTGGACATGGTGCCCATGAGAATGTCAGGCATTTCTGCCAAGCCGAAATGCTCCGTGATGCCCCTGCCTGTTTCGCCGAGAACCCCGGTGGAGTGCGCCTCGTCCACCATAGTCAGCACATGATATGTTTTTGCCAGCTCCATGATGCGGGGCAGGTTGGCAATATCCCCGTCCATGCTGAACACGGCATCGGTGACAATCAGCCCTTGGCAGCCAGCGTATTCCTGCAGCTTTGCTTCCAAATCTGCCATATCATTATGAGCGTAAATCACGGTTTTGGCATGGCTCAGGCGGCAGCCATCAATGATGCTGGCATGGTTCTTTTCATCGCTGAAAATAATGCTGTCCTTGATGCCCATGGCGGAGATAATGCCCACATTTGCCATATAGCCAGTATTAAAGATAATGGCCGCTTCGGTTCCTTTGAAGTGTGCCAGATCCCGTTCCAGCTGGTTGTGCAGAGGCAGGGTGCCGGTGGTCAGACGGGAGCCGCCGGAGCCTGTGCCGTAGATTGCTGCGGCATTTTGGGCAGCGGCTATGACATCTGGATGGTCGATGAGCCCAAGGTAATCATTGGAGGCCAGCATCAACTGCTCCTGGCTGTTGCAGGTAACGTGTGCCGCTTGGGCGGAGGAAATTTCCGTGGTGGTGCGGTAAAGATGGCGATTTTTTTTCTCTGCCAGAATATCTGCGTATACCTGCCAGGGATTTTTTTGGCTGTTTTCTTTTAATGTGCCATTTTTTATATTTTCTTCGGGATGTGATGTGGCATAGCTTGGAATGGATGACAGCACCGGCTTTTCCGGCACATTTCGCACCAGTACATGCTGCTGTTGCAGGTAGCGGATGCATTCTGCTACCTCCTCGCGAGGCCCCCGGTACAGGAAAATCCGTCCCCCGTCAGGGCAGCCCATAGGCTTTAACTTGGTAATCCTCATATATCCCTTGCTGCGGGTGGCGATATAGCCTGTTACATAGTCCGGGTCATCTGACATGCAAAGCTCGGCGATAATATGAGGCGCGGAAATAACCTTGCTGGCAAGGACAATGGCTTCCTGAAAATGATTTTTGCAGTCGGAGGCGCTGCGGCTGGCAGAATGCTCTGCATCCATGTAGGTGGCGCGGATGCCCCGTGCATGGTCAGGTTCCAGCCGTTCCAGGGTATCTGCATCCAGTAGCATGGCACCCCGCATGCTGTAGGTATCCTTGAACATGGACATGATTTTTTCGGCTTTTTCCGGGGAGATGCCAACTTCTGTCAGTCCCTCTGCCATGGCTTTTCTTCCCTCGTCTGCGGTGGTTGCCTCATAGGTGGACACCGGCAGGGCGTCAATGTATTGCAGGTCATCCGGCTGGATTTCTTCGATTTTCAGATTGATAAAATCAGCCTTGCCTTTGGCATGGTGCAGGGCTCTTTGCAGCAGGGCATCCATCTGTGCAGTCAGCTCGGAAGCCCTCAGTATTTTTTCTGCGCCCGAAACATGCTCCTGTGTACCGTTTTCGTGCCTGCTGGCACGCATTTTCAAGCTGTAAATTGACATGGCAATTCCCCTCTTTATTGTTTCTCTTATTATGTTCCTGCTTTTGCTTTTGTTGCTTTGTGTCGCAATAATCAATTGTATGATGATTTGCCACTATCTGTAGGTGTATTTCATATACTTATGATAGGTATTTTTGAGCAAATTGTCAACTGAAATAAAATAACAGGTTGACAATGGTTAACCAAAATATTATGCTTTAGTTAACGCATTTGTCAAACGATAATAGAGGAATATTGCTATTCAATTGGTTGGAGAGGAGTTTATGTTATGAAGAAACCATTTTTAAAATCGTCAGATATTACGGATATTGCCATGCTGGCAGCTCTTTTGACAGTAGCCGGGGCAATCAAGCTGCCAAGCCTGCTGCCGGGGCTGGAATTTCAGATTTCGGCACCTTTGGCTGTGGCTATCTGCTTCGTTTTTGGGTTCAAGAAATATATTTTGGTGGGAATTTTATCCAGTGCTATCAGCCTGGCACTGGGCACTCATAATTTATTTAATGTGGCGATTGCCATGCAATTTCGTTTGATGGTGGGGCTGGTATATGTGCTGTGCGGCAAGCATTATTGGTCTATTGCTCTGGCGGGGCCGATTGGTACATTTACAGCTCGGATTACCCTTGGGCTGGTACTGGGCAAAGGGGTATGGGCACTGGTGGCAGCGGCCCTGCCTGGCATGGTGTTTACCTTCATTACAGCACCATTTATGGTAAAG
>JAEDOE010000248.1 GCA_016302095.1 Anaerovibrio sp.
TTGGAGATATACAGTTTTATATCTGTCAGATCCTGATACGCACGAGGTGATACATCGATTTTCATCATAAACCGAGATTCCTTTCAACTTCTTCTAGTGACATGCAGCCTTGTGCAGAGGCGGATTGTTCTCCTTCCGCTAATGCCGCAAGGAGACTGATTGTTGCTTTAGTATGCTCATATTCATCAATATCCATCAGGACAAAGCGTCCTTGTCCGTTTTGAGTTAAAAAAACAGGGGAGTTTACAGAAATATCTTCAATGATAGAGCTGTAATCCTGTAGTTCGGAAACTGGTTTGATATTAGGCATAAGTTACTCCTCCTCTTGTGTTGTATTTACAATGTATTATATCATAAGTATATATTTTTGGGGAGGAGAGGTAAGGAAATATGAAAAAGATAAAAATCACTATTATGCGTATTGCCTGTTATCAGGACCTGATGGAGCGGTATGAGAATCCCATAGATCATGCCTGTGATATGCAGGTGGGGCAGGTGTTTATTGCAGATGGCTGGCGCAAGCCGGAAGGGTTCTGCGATAGTGCCTGGGAGACGATTTCCCCCTTCGTGATGACCTTGGCACACGGCGGTCAGGACATATATGAGGGCTGGATGAAAAATCCCCGGTCTGCCATGCTGTCCTGCAATGACGGCTTTCGTCCGGTCAGCTTTTATCTTGAGGTTATGGAGGAGGAATAGTAATGGCAGTCAGGTCAGATTTTGCGGAGTGTTTCGGAAGCGGTCAGGGGATTTCACTGTTTTAACTGGGAAAAATATCACATTGACCCTGAATTGTTAAAAGGTTATATTGTAAACAGCTTATTAGCGTAAGCCTTTGAAGCGAGTAGAGTGAGCTTTGAGATTAGCGAGGTATTTTGTGATGTTTAATGTATCGGGTAAAACCGCAAGAATACTGGCGGCCTTTACGGCAGCCTCTGTTGCCTGCGTGGCGGCAGGCTGCTCTGATGAAGATGAGTCTGCCAGCCTGGATTATGAGTATGAGGATGAGCAGCTGGTGGATGATGCCGGTAATCCATATACTCTGCACCGCAACGAGGATGGAACGGAAACGGCGGTATACGATGACGGCAGGGAGGTTACCTTCAGGCGAGATGAAAATAACAATTTGAATTTTGTTTCAGGTACGGCAGGGCTGCTTTCCGGCCTGGCAATGGGGTATTTCCTCTTTCATGGCCTGCAGCCAAGCCAGCCGGGCTATTATGATAAAAATACCGGCCGCTATGTGGCCAGGGGGAATATGCAGCCATTGAGCAGGGAGGAAAGGGATGACAAGTATCGTCCCTACGGTGCAGCCGGCAGGGCGGCTTCCCGTGCTGTTAGCGGTAATAATTCCGCTGCCAAGGCGCAGCCAAATAATGCCGGTGTAAAAAATGGCACTAATGCCCAGAATAATAACACCAGCGTAAAATCCGGCGCCAAGACGGGCTTCGGTTCTGCCGGAGCAAGGAGTGCTGCATCATGATAGAGCGTAATGACTGGATTGATACTTTGGACAGGGAGATTTTTCCCTTTGTGGAGTATCCGGGCTTTGAGAACCGCTATCCGACAATCGAGCTTGTGGGAATGTCGGAGGCCCGGATTGATGAACTGCGGGAGGTCAGCGAGAAGCTGTTTCGGATATTTTGCAGGGTGACGGAGGTGTTTCAGAATTGCAGTGACGAATTCATGGAGGACATGGAAATTCCTGCCGGGATGCGTCCCTTCCTGCACAGGCAGAACATGCTGGGGCTGCCTACCTGGCTGAGCCGCTTTGATTTCGTCTTTGACAGCCAGCACAGGCTGCACATGGTGGAGATTAATGCAGATACACCCTGTGCCGTGATTGAGGCATTTTATGGCAACAGGATGGCATGTCGCTATTATCGCCGCAAAAATCCCAACCGGGACAGCTATGAGGAACTGAAGGACTGGCTGAAATACATTTTTGACAGGACCTACAGCATTGAGGTGGATCTGCAGCGGGGCAGAATCAGCGCGGAGCATCCCTTCGTCTTTTCCTGCTTTGAGGACTATGTGGAGGATAGGGGAACAACCCTGTTCTTAATGCAGGCCTTAAAGGAAGCCATCGGCTCCCTGTATCCTGACAACATGGTGACATTTGCTTCCTTCTATGATTTGGGGGTAAATCCCGATGGCAGCGTGCAGCTGCCTGATGGGCGGACGGCAGCTGTTCTGTACAGGCTGCACCCTATGGAGCTTTTGATTGAGGAAACTGCGGAGGACGGAGCTGCCCTGGGAGCCATGTTCATGCAGGGGTATCAGGAGGGCAGGTTCCAGCTGTTCAATCCGCCGGAGGCTATCATCATGCAGAGCAAGGGCTTTCAGGCACTGGTGTGGAGCCTTGCCCATAGTGAACGGGCAGATGAAATATTTACCGGGGATGAATTGCATACCATACGCACATATATGCTGCCTTCTTATTTTGAGCGGGATTTTGCCGTGCAGCAGGCAGCAGGCTCCCTGCCGCCGGAGAAGTGGATAAAAAAGCCGATCTGGGGCAGGGAAGGCAACGGCATCCAGGTGGTGGATGAAGCTGACAGGCTGGTCAGCGAGAAATATGTGCCCAATGCCGATGAGGTGGTGCAGAGGGACAGCGACAAGGTGCTGGTGCAGAAGTTTGTGGCGCAGCCTTCCAGCAGTCTGCGCACTGACGAAGGCATTTTGAAGGGCTATCTTACCCTGAGCTGCTTTATGCTGGGGGAAAGGGCATCGGCTGTCTACAGCCGGTTTTCCCCGGAGGAAATTGCAGGCACGGAGGCCTATTGGGCAC
>JAEDOE010000249.1 GCA_016302095.1 Anaerovibrio sp.
TTTCAGTCGGATTTCCCTTATATACAGTACAATTTTTCTCCGCGCAATATCGGCAAGGAGAATATCGGTTATGCCCACGGCGTAACGATTGATGGCATTCCCTATATGGCTGAGAAGTGGGAGATTGATGGCAAGGTTGATGTTTGCTTTTATCTGCCTGTGCTGGATGATTTAATTGATGGCATGGATGAGGAGGAAGTGGAAAAATGCGAGGCGATGGAGCAGAGTGCGGAGTGTCATGATGTAAAAGGCGGCCAGATGCTGTGCATAGGCATGGTGGATAATTGCGTAGAAAATGAAATTCCTGTTATGGAAGCGTATTTTGAATATCTTGATACTGTGGGGCTTTTAGAATTTACCACTCAGGTTCGGGCTGCATATTACCTTTTGCTGACAGATGTTAATGGCAATGATGTATTCGCTTTGACAATTACCATTGAGGAAGACGGCAATGTGCTGGCTGTTACGCCGCTGCGGTGGATTCCCTTTGACAATGGCTATGGCCAATCTGGCAATGTTAGTGGTAAAAGCGGCAATGCTTGTGAGAAAAATGGTAATGGTAATTGTAATGGTAATGGCTATGGCTATGGTAAGCAGGAGCCTGGGAAGGCGGCACCTGTCCTGAGGCTGGTGAAGAAATAATGACTTTGGGTTGACGGCATGTGTGTTATTAGTAAATGATGGCTGCTGGCACACATTGCGGTTTTCCTTGACGAAAGCAAAAGGGAAAGGATGGTTCTTGATGGGCGGTATGAAATCAAAGGTAGATTTGCACATGCACAGCAGTGCTTCTGATGGCGTGGACAGTATAGCCGAGCTGCTGGCGAAGGTAAAGGCGGCTGGCATAGAGTGCTTTGCCCTGACCGACCACGACACGATTGCAGGTGTGCTGGCAATGGAAAAGCTGCTGGCAGAGCAGCAGGCTGGTGACGGCAATCGTATGCAGTTTATACGGGGGATAGAGTTTTCCTGCATTACGGCACTGGGAAAATGCCACATTCTTGGCTATGGCTACGATTATAATGATGAAGCGTTTCGGTCAGTGCTGGCAAAGGGGGAAGCTTTGCGCAGGGAAAAGCTGGAGAAGCGGCTGGATTTTCTGAGGAAGGAATATAATATTGTCTTTGCACCACAGGATGTGGAAGCCATGCGTGGCATGGGCAGCGTGGGCAAGCCTCATCTGGCAGAATTGATGGTGAAAATGGGAATAGCGGCTTCTGCCTCGGAGGCTATCAGGAATTATATCAATCATTGCCCTGCCTTTGACAGCCGTCTGCCTGCCGGAGAGGCAATCAAGGCTATCCGCAGTGCGGGCGGTGTGGCAGTCTGGGCGCATCCTTATGGCGGTGTGGGGGAGCCTGTGCTTACGGAAAAAGAGCTTGTCAGCCAGCTGGAATTGCTGCTGTCATTTGGCTTGCAGGGGCTGGAATGTCATTATTCACGCTATGACATGGCGCAGACAGGCAGGCTGGCCGGATATGCCAAAGAGTATGGTTTGTGCATATCCGGTGGCAGTGATTATCATGGGCGGAAGAATTTCCCGGAGCTGGGACAGCTGAACGCGGAAGGATTTGCTGTTGATATGGCAGAGATTTCCGTCCTGGCTGTTGTTTAATTTTTTGCATAAACGTAAGTATTTATTATTTTGTTGTTTATTATTTATTGTTTATTATATTTATCACATATATGTATGGAAGCGGCTTTTAGCTTGCTTCGCAGGCTTTCTGGTTTTAGCACTTCTGCGTATTGACCGTACTGCAATGCCCAATAGAGCATGGCTTCCTCGTTGCATTGCAGCTCAAGGGTGAGGGAGTCCTCCCGGTTTTCTGTTATGATGAAGTCCTTGCCGAACCAGTCGATAATTTCATCCAGAATAAATGGCTCGATGCGCAGAGTGATGGAGATGCCTTTGCCTGAGAACATGTAGATATGCTCTGCCATGTGCCTGGGGAGATCGTAGCCATTGGCATATTCCGGCAGGGTACGCAGGGGCTTTGCCGGGGTATCACCAAGGATGCATACATCGGTGATTTTGTCCACGCGGTAATGGGAGATATCGCTGTGATGGCTGTGATTGGCAATGAGATAATACCTGCCGTTGTTGGCTACCAGATAGTAGGGGCTGACGGTATATTTGTAGTTGGCAGCCCGTCTTGAGTGCAGTTTTAGGTCACTGCCGTAGGAATTGTAGGTAAAGCTGATTTGCTTGTTTCCGGCGATGGCATCGCTTATGCGGTCGATGTTCAGCATGGTCTGGGGATTGCTGTTGTGCTGCAGGGCATGCAGGTGGCAGATGTGCTTTACTTTGCTGGGAAAATAGGCATTGCCCAGCTGCTTTAGCTTTTTTATCAGCCTGTCCGCCTGGACATGGGAAATGCTTTTATTGAATAATACACTGTCTATCAGCATGCGCAGCTCGGCATCATCAAACTCCCTGTCGCTCAGGTAATAGCCGGAGGCTGTATGCTCAATGGCGTAGCCCAGGTCCCTCAGGGAGTCAATGTTTGCCTTGATGGTTCTGCGATCATATTCCATGGCGTATTTGCTGTGCAGTATGCCCAGGATTGCCTGTTGTGTCAGGCAGTGTTCTTCATCGGTATATTCCCTGAGAATTTTTAGAATCAGGATGTTCAGGCATTTTTTATCGGTGGGTATAATGTTTTCCAGTTCCATGATGTACCTCCATGTATGATGCATTTTATTGTGGGATATGTGTTATTATAGGATGTGTATTATTATAAGATGTGTACTATTATAGGATGTTGCAATGTATAAGG
>JAEDOE010000250.1 GCA_016302095.1 Anaerovibrio sp.
AGCCGAAAAAGGCGGCCTCCGCCCTGCATTGGGCTGTGGCCGAAATGGAGCGGCGCTACAATTGCTTCGCCGAAAGCCATGTGCGAGAAATAAACAGCTATAACGCCCAGGCAGAGGAAAAAATGCCCTTCATCGTCATCATCATCGACGAGCTGTCTGATTTGATGATGGTGGCTAAGGTGGATGTGGAGGACGCCATTTTGCGTCTGGCCCAAAAGGCCCGCGCTGCCGGTATCCATTTGATTTTGGCCACTCAAAGACCCTCCGTGGATGTCATCACCGGCATTGTCAAGGCCAATATCCCCTCCCGCATTGCCTTTGCGGTTTCTTCCCAAACGGACTCCCGCACCATCATTGACATGGGCGGTGCGGAAAAGCTTTTGGGCAAGGGTGATATGCTCTTTTATCCCATCGGCTTCAACAAGCCCGTGCGCGTGCAGGGTGCCTTCGTTACCGATGAGGAATTGAATAAAATTGTAGAATTTATTGTGCAGCAATCCATTCCTGTGAACTACACCGAAGAGGTGACGGAGCAGGAGCTGGAATGCGACAGTAAGAATAAAAATAACGGCGGGGAGGACGTGGAAAGCGACTCCTCTGCTGAGGACGAATTATTTGCGGATGCATTGAGCTTAGTCTTGGATATGGGTCAGGCATCCAGCTCCATGCTCCAGCGGCGCTTCCGCATCGGTTATACCCGGGCGGCGCGACTGGTGGACACTATGGAGGAGCTGGGCATTGTGGGTCAATCCGTTGGCTCCAAGCCCAGGGAGGTTATTATGTCAAGACAGGAGGCCGAGGAGCGCTTCCTGAAGCGTGAATAAGGTGGAGGTACTGACAAATGGACACTGAAAAAAGCGTTGGCACTTTGCTGAGAGAAGCCCGCTTGGCCAAGGGTCTGTCCTTGGCTGAGGCCGAGCAGGGTACCAGCATCCGTGGCCGGTATCTGGAGGCCTTGGAAAAGGATGAATATGACAAGACTCCCGGCGAGGTTTTCTTGAAGGGCATGATTCGCAATTATGGTAATTTTTTGGGCCTGAACGGGCCGGAGCTGGTGCAGCTGTACAAGGCCAGCGCTGCCGGAGTGGCCAAGGAGGCCATGCGTAGTGCGGGTATTCGCGAGGTGGACAAGGTGAAGCTGAATATCCAGCTGAAAAATCCTCGCGACATAGGCAGTGGCACCGGCAAGCTGGAGCTGCCCAGTATGCCCAAATTGTCCGGCTTTGATGTTAGACAGGCTTTGGCAGGAGTGGCTGTGCTGCTGGTGTTGGCCGGGGGCTATTTTGCTATTCCTAGGGCTATTGACTACTTCAATAATCGTCCTGTAGCTGTGGCTTCTGTAGAGAAAAAAGAGGAGTCTGCTGCCAAGCCCGCGGTAGTTTGGGACAAGGTGCAGGTACAGATGGAGGCAACCGGAGATTGTTGGCTGGAGGTGCAGGCCGATGGCAAGGAAATATTTGCCGGCATGATGCGGGCTAAGGATAAAAAAACCTTCGAGGCCAAGGATAAATTGATTGTGAAATATGGCAATATCGGGGTCATGAAGCTGGAGGTTAACGGTGAAAGTGTGGACCTCAAGGGCGAGCACGGCGTACAGGTGAAGACGTATACCCGACCAAGAGCTGTAAACGAAGCTCCCCCTGTGCAGGCAAGTAAGCCGGCAGCCAGCGTTCCCACCAAGAAGGTGGAAGCAAGTAAGCCGGAGGCAGCCCCTGCTAAGGAGGCTAAGCCGACCAACATGCAGATTGTTAATACGCAGCCTGCCCCTGTCAATACTAAGGCTAACGAAACCAAGGCTGCTCAGCCTGCCAAGCAGAAGGCTGAGCAAGCTCAAGCAAAGGCTAAACAATAGTAGGAGCTATTAATGAATAAATTTTTACCTATTTCCCAAGAAGAAATTGCAGAGCGTGGCTGGGAGCAGCTGGACTTTTTGTTCATCAGTGGCGATGCCTATGTGGACCATCCCTCCTTTGGACCGGCAGTGATTTGTCGTGTGCTGGAGGCTCAGGGCTACAAGGTGGCGCTGTTGTGCCAGCCTGCTTGGGACAAGCCGGAAAGCTTTGCCACCTTGGGCAAGCCCCGTCTGGGCGTGCTCATTTCCGGTGGCAACC
This sequence comes from Anaerovibrio sp., assembly GCA_016302095.1. GTDB lineage: Bacteria > Bacillota > Negativicutes > Selenomonadales > Selenomonadaceae > Anaerovibrio. The sequence continues at coordinate 2,112 of JAEDOE010000250.1, forward strand.
TGGATTCCATGCTGTGCCATTATACAGCAGCGAAGAATCCGCGCAGTGTGGACAAATACACCGCCGGCGGCTCGGTGGGGCAGCGTCCCGACCATGCCACCATGGTGTACGCCCAAATGGTGAAGCGTCTCTGGCCCCATGTGCCCGTGATTATCGGTGGCATCGAGGCCAGCTTGCGGCGCTTTGTGCATTTCGACTATTGGGAAAACAAGCTCTTGCCCTCCATTTTGGAAAGCAGCAAAGCGGACCTTTTGGTGTATGGCATGGGCGAAAAGCAGATTGTGGAAATAGCGGACTACCTTGCCGGCGGCGCCAGCATGGAGGATATGCGCTACATCCGCGGCACGGCCTATGCCTGTGACGAGCTGCCCGAGGGACAGGAATACGTGAAGCTGCCGGGCTGGAAGGCCATTCGGGATGATAAAAAGTTCTTCGCGGAGGCTTATCATTTGCAAAGCCGCGAGCAGGACCCCTTCTATGGCAAGCCCGTGGTACAGCGTGGTCAAAATAAATACATCGTGCAAAATCCGCCCGTTTATCCCCTGACTCAGGAGGAAATGGACGCTATTTATGATTTGCCCTATGTGCGCCAGTGGCACCCCAGCTACGACGCCAAGGGCGGCGTGGCTGCACTGGAGGAGGTGCAGTTCAGCATCGTCAG
>JAEDOE010000251.1 GCA_016302095.1 Anaerovibrio sp.
GAAAGGCAGTTTTTGAAGGGGATGATGGGGATGCCGATGTTCAAGCGCAGCATGGCGGTGCTGCTGGTGATTATAGCGGTGGCAGCCGGAGTGACCATGTGGGAAATGTACGATGGCGATGAGGTGCAGCTGCTGGCAGATAATAGACTGAGTGCAGAGGATGAGCAGGCTGGGAAAAACGCATGCGATACAAGGCAGGTTGCTGTGTATGTAACAGGGGAGGTGCAGCAGCCGGGAGTGGTGTATGTGGCATTTGATGGCAGGGTGGCAGATGCCGTCAATGGGTGCGGCGGCGTGCTTCCTACAGCTGACATGGGCAAAGTGAATATGGCACAGCCGGTAAAGGATGGTATGCACATCAGGGTGCCTGAGAAGCTGCCATCAGGAAATGGAGTCGTTGCCAGCAAGGGTAACAGTTTTCCGCAGGGAACGGAAGGCTCGGCTAAAAGCGGCAAATCTTCAGGTGGCAAGGTGTCTGCCGGCAGTGGCGGAGCGATGGTGAATATCAATACGGCCAGTGCTGACGAGCTGACCAAGCTCAAAGGCATAGGACCTGCTATGGCACAGCGGATTGTGGAATACCGGGAGGAAAACGGCATGTTTCAGTCACCGGAGGATTTGCAGAGGGTAAAGGGCATTGGCAAGGCAAAATTTGCCAAGCTGAAGGAGCAGGTAACGCTGTGAGGTGAAGGGGATGGGACAGCATCCTAAGGGCTTTATCAATGGACTGCTGGTGCTTCTGTGCCTGGGCATAGAGGCAGGGCATATGTGGCATATAGGCAGGGAGCAGTTATCTGTGGTCTGGTGCCTGCTGGCAATGGCCGTTCTTGGTGCGGTATTTCTTTTGCGGAGAGGCAGCAAAGGTACCTGGGCAGTATTTGCTGTGGCAATGCTTTTATTGGGATTGGGGCGTTATGGTGCGGTGACAGTGCCCAGTGATGATGATATTTTGCATTTTGAAGGACAGAAGGTAGAGATGTCAGGGGTGCTGGCGGAAACACCCCAGGCGGTCTTTGAGGATGATGGCAGGCTGAAGCTTCGCTATGTGGTGGAGGCGGAGCAGCTGTCTGCCGGTCAGGGGAAGGAAAAGGTCAGCGGCAGGCTGGTTCTATATGCCAATGGCAGTTCCTTGGCTAATGGAAAGGGGGAACCTGCTCAGGACGGCATGGCAGGTATGGATGCAGGGGATATAGCCAAGCCGGAGGATAGCATAGCTGGCAGGGCTGGTGACAGGATTACCGTATCTGGGACGGTGCGTGCCCTGCATGATTATGGCAATCCCGGCAGGATGAACAGGGAAATGACGTATTTTTCCCAGGGAATCCATGCCCAGATGATGGCGAATAAATACAGCCTGAGGCTGCAGCAGGAGGAAGGTGACTGGCATGACCGGCTGCTGAGGCTGTCTGCCAGGGTGCGCTCTGCTTATCTTGAGCACATGGAGAAGGCTATGAGCAGGCAGGATGCGGCTGCTATCTTTGCCATGCTCTTTGGTGGCTATCAGGGCATCAGGCCTGAGCTTTTGGAGGCGTTTACGGCTACGGGGATAGTGCATATCCTGTCGGTGTCAGGCTCCCATATTACCCTGATGGCAGGAACAGCAGGCATTATTGGCAGGGTTTTGCATCTGCCGGGCAGGGTGACAACGGGGCTTGCCGCGGTTACCATTTTGTTTTACAGCCTGCTGGCAGGTGCCATACCGCCGGTGATACGCTCAGCCCTGATGGGGCTTCTTACCTTGCTGGCCCTTGCCATGGGCAGGGAGAGGGATGCCCAGCATATCCTGGGGCTTACGGCACTGGGACTGCTGATGTATGCGCCGCCTCTCTTGTATGATATCAGCTTTCAGCTGTCCTTTGGGGCAACCGCAGGGCTTTTGTATATTGCTCCTGTTCTGAGGGGATATTTCAGGAAAAGACTGCCTGTGTTTATAGCTGACAGCCTGGCTGTGACCATCGGGGCACAGGTGTCAGTCCTGCCGGTTATTGCCTGGTATTTTAACGTGATTTCCCTCAGCTCGCTGCTGGCAAATCTTGTGATCACGCCTGTGGTGGAGCTGATTATTGTGGTGGGGCTGCTGGCTGGCCTTGCCGGAAGCCTGTTGCCCTTTGTGGGCAGGCTGGTTTTTATCGGGGCAGGGGTGGCCCTGGGAGCTGTGTATGAATTGTCGCGGCTGGTGGCGGCCTTGCCATTCAGCCAGATTTATGTGCCGTCTTTTGGGGTATGGGGATGCCTGATGTATTATGGGGCATTGGGCTGGCTATTGTTGCCGTCAAATTGCCGGGGAAAGGCAAGAAGAAGGCTTGTTGAGTTGATTATGCTGTATTTGCCTGATAAGTGGCGGAATGGGGGACTTGCGGATAAACAGAAAATAGCGGTGCTGATGCTGGTATTGCTGATTTTCATAGGTGGCTGGAAAGCGTGCCGTCCCGGGGAGTTGCAGGTGCATTTCATCGATGTGGGGCAGGGGGATGCCGCGCTGGTGATTACGCCCCACGGCCATGCCTTTATGGTGGATGCCGGCGGTGTCCGGGAAGGGGGATATGATATTGGCAGGATGGTGGATGTGCCCTATCTCTTGCATTATGGCGTCAGGCAGCTGGATTATATTTTTCTCACCCATGCCCATGATGACCATGCGGCAGGTGTCAGGGGGATTTTGGGCAAAATCCCTGTCAAGGCTGTGATGACAGGCCATGAGGGAGCCGGTGAGTATTTGAAGGTCTTTGGCAGGGGAGAGGCAGCCAGGCTGGAAAAGCTGCTGGCACC
>JAEDOE010000252.1 GCA_016302095.1 Anaerovibrio sp.
AAAAAGCTATTATGCACGGAACTTGCGCTTGCGTGCTGCCTCAGACTTCTTCTTGCGGCGTACACTTGGCTTTTCATAATGCTCACGCTTCCTAACCTCAGCCAAGGTACCAGCCTTCTGGCTCATACGCTTGAACCTGCGGAGAGCGCTATCAATGGTCTCATTCTTACCAACCTTAATCTCGTTTGCCATCTATCTTTCCCCCCCTCCAATTGACTTGGGAGTGTATTTTTCAACTACACCTGATTATTATATCAAAATCAGTTATGTGTTGTCAACACCAAATTAACCCGGCGGCCACTGCATAGAACGTCCGCCCAGCACATGAAAATGCAGGTGCTTTACGGTCTGACCGCCTTCATCGCCGGTATTGGCTACCACCCGGAAGCCCTTAGCCAGCTTGTTCTCCTTGACAATTGCAGGGATAACCTCGCACATGATATGGCCTGCCAGCTCCTTGTCCTCAGGAGTCAGGGCACCCACACTCTCGATGTGCTTCTTGGGAATAACCAGGGCGTGAAAAGGTGCCTGGGGCTCCAAATCCTTGAAGGCAACAACCAGCTCGTCCTCATAGACCACAGTAGCCGGAATTTCCTTTGCTGCAATTTTGCAAAAAATACAATCTGCCATTTTGTACACCTCCTCGCCTCTTGCTGCTGCCCAATCCCATCTGTCAGCCAGTCATGCACTTGGCCAGACAGCATTTTGCAGCTGATTCGGCCTTTAATAATATTAATCAGCCGTATTTATTATTGTACCATAAACTCCGTCTTTATACAATCTTTCCAGACAAACATCGTAAATTTCTCCCAATTCTGCCTCATCATTGGTATAGACACGGATATAGGTATCAGTCAGGCCATCCTTCTCGCCAGCTGTATCAGTTTCCAGCAGTACCCTCTGAACAGTGCCCAGATAGGAGCGGCAGTATTCCTGAGCCATCTCACCTGCCACGGCCTGCAGGCGGTGTACCCGCTCCTTCTTGACAGGCTCCGGCACCTGATCCGGCATCTCCGCCGCCGGTGTGCCGGTACGAGGGGAATAAGGAAAGACATGCATCCGGGAAAATTTCAGGCTGCGGATATATTCAAGGCTTTCCGCAAACATTTCCTCCGTCTCCCCCGGAAAGCCCACGATTACATCCGTGGACACAGATACCCCCGGCACGGCTTTCCTCACCCGCGCCAAAAGCCGGGCAAACTCCTCCCTGTCATAGTGGCGGTTCATCCTTTTCAGCACATCGTCAGAGCCTGCCTGCAAGGGCAGGTGCAGATGATGGCTGAACCTTGGATGGTCCCTGAGGAGGGCCAGAAGCTCATCGGAAAGCTCGATGGACTCAAGGGAGCTGAGCCTCAGGCGGCGCAGTCCCGGCAAATCCAGCACCGCCCTTGCCGCATCCGCCAGGCTGGTGCCATCCTTGAAATCCCTGCCGTATGCCCCCAGATGGATGCCGGTAAAGACGATTTCCTTGAAGCCGTTGGCCAGAAGCTTCTCCGCCTCCCGGCGCACGCTGGCCAGGGGACGGGAGCGCAAGGGGCCTCTGGTAAAAGGTATGATGCAATAGCTGCAGAAATTGGTGCAGCCCTCCTGAATCTTGAGAAATGCCCTGGTTCTGACAGGCATATCCAGCAGGGGGATATCCTCAAACTCCCGCACCTGCATGATGTCCGTTACCCCGTCAATGATTTTGCCGTTCTGCAGGATTGCCTGCTCCACATATTCCACAATGCGGCGGCGGTTTGCCGTGCCCAGCACCACCCTGACACCCTCAATAGCCTTGATCTGCTCCGGGGCAATCTGGGCATAGCAGCCGGTCACGGCGATGACTGCCTCAGGATTCTGCCTCTGAACCCGGCGGATGAGCTGGCGGGATTTCTTATCGCCCAGGCTGGTAACGGAGCAGGTATTGATAACATACACATCTGCCGGCTGGCTGTGCTCCACAAGCTCATAGCCGGCCTCCTTGAAAAGCCCTTCCATGACCTCGGTCTCAAACTGATTTACCTTGCAGCCAAGGGTAACAAATGCTGCACTTGCCAAAATCTATCTCCCTCCTAAATCGCCGTTCTCATACTGGATCACAGCCGCCGCGCTGATGGCGGCAGTCTCTGCCCGCAAAATCCTGGTGCCCAGGCTGACAGAGGCAATCCCCAGCTCCTTGGCAAGAGCCGCTTCCGCTAGGGAAAAGCCCCCCTCCGGACCGATTATGACTACAAATCTTTTTGCTGCCTTCCGCCCCTGCAAAAATTCCTTCATGCCCTGCTGCAGCTCATTCTCATAGCACATGCAGATAGCAGTATCACCACTCTGCTCTCCAGCCATCTCCCTGAGCCATTCCCCGAATGGCTGTACAGGCTGCACTTCCGGCAAACGGCTCCTGCCGCACTGCTTGCCAGCCTCATCGGCTATTTTCTGCCATTTTTCCTGCTTTGCCTTTGCCTTTCTGCCATCATACCTGACCACGCAGTTGTCGCTGGCCAGAGGCACAATGACATTCACCCCCAGCTCCGTGGCCTTTTGGACAATCAAATCCAGCTTGTCCCCCTTGGGCAGGCACTGGGCCAGAACAATCTCCACCGGGGACTCTGTACGCTCCTCCACATACTGTACCAGCCTCATGGACACGGAGCTTTCCGTAAAGCCGGTCAGCTCATACTCGCCCACCTTGCCCTCGTCATCCGCCACCAGGATGCGATCACCGGCCCTGGCCCGCATCACCCTGCCCAGATGATGGGCATCGCCGCCGGTAATCACCAGCTCCTCCTGCAA
>JAEDOE010000012.1 GCA_016302095.1 Anaerovibrio sp.
TGCCCTCCTCAAGAATATTATTGATGCGGGTCAGCTTGTCGCTTTTCTGCAAAAGCTCATGGTTGTTGTCCGTCAGCAGCTGATTGGCATCTTCCAGCCTGCCATTGACAGCCTGCAATTCCTGTGTCTGCGCTTCCAGGCGATTCTTTTGCTCCTCCAGCCCGGACAACTCCTTTTTGGTATCATCCAGCTCGGACTGGATTTTATCCTGCTCGGACTTTGCCATGGCAAGCTGTGCCGAAGCCTCTGCCAGCTCGCTCTTTGCCTGCTGCATGCTGCGGTTCAGCTTTTCCATGCCGAAAAGCGCCATCCGCACATTCTCAGACATGATGCTCATTACCCCCAATGTGGTGGTGGTAATCATCACGCCTGTCACAATCGTTACCAGAATAGATGTATGCCTCGGACGCAGGCCGAAGATGCTCATCTTCTTCTTGCCTACTTTAGTGCCAAGCCTGTCGCCAATAAAAGCAATGGCTCCGCCCGTGATTACCAAAACAAAAATCAGCACAACACCATACATGTCAGAGCCACCCCTTTTTTTCTTCCATGTTAAAATCTCACTGCATTGCTAAAATATCTTACCTTGCCATACGGCGCATCAGATAGCCTCCGGCCAGCAGGCCAATAATATTTGGCAGCCATACCGCCAGCATAGGGTTCACTATGCCGCCTTGGGCAATGGCACCTGCCATGGTCATCAGGCTATAGTAGATAAATATAATGATTATGCTCATCACAAAGCCAATAGAGGAGCTGTTGCGGTTCGGCTGCATGCCCAGGGGCACGCCTACCAGCGTAAAAATCAGGCTTGCCATAGGAATCGTCATCCTCTGGTGCAGCTCCGTTTCCAGCTTGTTGGTGTTCACATACTGGGACCTCATGATGCCAATCTGCTCATTGAGCTCCTTCATGGTCATTTCCTCGGGCTTCTTCTGAGACTGCACAATCTGCCGCGGGCTTTCATTGATCGGCAGCACCTGTGTATCAAACCGCATGGTGTGCTGGCTCTTGCCCTCTGCCACATCGTAGATCATGCCGTTGTGCATGGTCCACATATTGTCCTTCCACTCGGCATACTCCGCATTCTCCACATGCTTCAGCTCACCATTCTCAAAGGACTGCATAGCAATCCCTTCCATTGTGTTGCTATCCGCCACAAACTGACGGGCATACACCAGCTTTTCAATCTTGCCCTGCCTGATTTCCTTGATGATGATATGCTCCTGGGACTGAGGTGACAGATTGCCCTTGATCTCATATTCCAGCACATTCCTGTAGGCCTCGTTGGACCAGGGAACCACATACTCGTTAAACCACACAGCAAAAACACTGACGAAGGCCCCCAGGACAATCGCCGGGGTGGCAATGCGGTAAAAGCTGATGCCACAGGACTTCATAGCGGTAATCTCGCTGTTGCCTGACAGCCTGCCGATAGTCAGGAGGCTTGCCAGCAGCATGGACATAGGAAAGGTCCAGATGACCACGCCCGGCAGGCTGAGTACGAAAATCTTGATAACAGAGGTGACAGATGCGCCATACTCCGTAATATACTGTGCTATGCGGAACAATGTGCCGGAGCCGATAAACACGGCAGAAAAGGCACAAATACCGAAAATAAAGGTCTTGAAGACCTCCTTGAATATATACTTGTCCAGAATACGAATCCGCATGTAATCTTCCCCTATAACTTAGTATTGTTGCCGATATAGTATTTTATCGCCAACGGATCATTGAGAACGGTATCCACATCGCCCTCTACCAAAATCTTTCCTTCGTTCATTATATATGCCCTGTCCACAATACGCAAGGTCTCAACCACGTTGTGATCCGTAATCAGGATGCCCATGCCCCGCTCCCGGAGATAGCTGATAATGCCCTGAATATCCGCCACGGCAATAGGGTCCACACCGGCAAAGGGCTCATCCAGCAGGATAAACTTGGGCTCCAGTGCCAGGCATCTGGCTATTTCCACCCGGCGGCGCTCACCGCCGGACAGCTCGGAACCCAGCCGCTCCCTCACATGAGAAACATGAAATTCCTCCAAAAGGTCGGCAATCTTCTGCTTTTTTGCCCCATCATCCATGTCCACATATTCCAGGATGGACATGATATTTTCCTCCACCGTAAGGTTGCGGAAAATAGAAGCCTCCTGGGCCAGATAGCTGATGCCCAGGCGTGCCCTCTTGTACATAGGCATGCCGCCGATATCGATATCGGAAATCAGCACCTGCCCGGAAGTTGGCCGCTCAAGGCCTACAATCATGTAAAAGGTAGTAGTCTTGCCGGCACCATTCGCCCCCAGCAGCCCCACAATCTCCCCCTTTTCTACACGCAGGGATACGCCGTCTACTACATTGCGCTGCTTAAAGGTTTTAACTAAATTCTTTACTTCAATATGCACCTGGCAATTCCTCCAAACCTTTTCTATCTAAGCCACCTTACTCGGTAACCTTTGCCTTGCCATCCTTGGCGAGCAATATGGTCAGCGTATTGCTCTTTAAAGTGTTATTGTACTGTACCGCCCAGGCGTTGCCTGTCAGCACTGCCTTGCCCAGGTCCAGGCCATAGTAATTCAGCAGGTCTCCCCCTGCCTCCATATCGTTAGGCGGGCTGATAACGTGGGCATTTCCCCTGCCAATCAGGTGCTCCTCCTTCAGGTAGCCCTCCATCTCGTCAGCGGTGAAGCTGCCATCCTTGGAAGTAATCACGCCCCGCTCCCTGATCAGCACATAATCCTGCGGCTGAAAATACTCCACGATAGGGCCTGTAAAGGTCTTGTCCTCCATAGTGCCGTGCACGTCACCGCTGGCAATCATGTGCTGCTGGGCGTCACTGGTCAGCTTGTGGCAGGTAACGCGCATGCTTTTGCTTGGCTGCACGGCAATCACATTGCCCTCTACCCTGCCTTCCTTGGTTTTGGAGTTGTACTCCGCCTCCTGGCCGGTCACCTTCATATCGCCCTGAATCATCAGCACGTCACCCTTGGCGGTTACTATGCCTGTCTGCATGTCGTATTCCACCGTATCGGCATCCAGGGATGTCGGCTTATCTGCCGCAAACAGGGTTCCTGCTGCCAGCAGCGTCGAAAAGCCTGCAATCGCCAGTGCCCTTGCAAAATGTTTCTTGTTAATCATTTACCTTTCCCCTTTTCCAGATGGGCATGACCTGTAATCTTGAATTTATTGAATCCATCCTGAGACTCAATCCTGTCCCCGGCAGCCTTGAGGGCGTCCGAATCCCGCTGCAGCTCCGCATTGCCAATCAGGGCAAGCTTTTCCTCTGCCGCCTTCCATTCCGCCCTGTCACATTTCAGATGGGCGCCATCAGTGCTGTCGCCCTTGATGCCGCCCTCGGCAGTCAGGAATTTTTCCTTGGCCTTGTAATTTGCCTTGGGTGCTGTCAGGTGAATGGTCCTGCCATCCTCAGTATAAAACTTGGCATCCAGATTGGCAATAACCGCATCCTGGGTATCAATATCCACTTCCATGGATTCCGCTGTCAGCTCCCACAGCTTCCTGCCATCCTTTTCCTCCACGATGGTATTGCCATTGTAGGTCATGACACGCTTTTCCAAAGGCGGTGCATCCTTTATCCTGTCAGGCACGGACTGCACCGTCCATACGCACATTGCCGCCAGCAGCACCAGCACAATGCCAAGCAATATTTTTTTATTTCTGGTCATTTGCCGTTACCTCTGCCTTTACTGTGTGATGCTTGATTTTCTGCTGCTCCGGCTTGGTGTTCCACCTTTTCTGAAACCACAGCCACTGGGTAGGATTATCCAGAATCTTCTTTTCCAGAATCTTGGTCATCTTGTAGGTCAGGTCAAACAGATCCTTATCGGAGTCACCGGTATCCTCATAGCGGAGAATTTCCCCGATTTCCACCTTGTGATGGCCGTCAGGCTGGCGGATGATAAAGGCCGGCACCACCGGGGAATTGAATTTCTTGGCAAACACTGCCGCCCCCATAGGGGTTGAAGCAGTCTTCCCCAAAAATTCAATAAAGGCACCGCCGGGCCCTGCATCCTGATCTGCCAGGAAGCCAAGAATCTTGCCCTTCTTCAATGCCTTGGCAGCCGACAAGAGCTCGCTGGTTCCCCGGGAGAAAATCTCCACATTGATGCGGGCACGCAGCTCATCCAGGGCATGTGTATAATCCATGTTAGGCTGCGGCTTGGCAATGGCCGTCACCGGCATATCGTTCATGGTAAAGGCAGCGGAGAGCCACTCCCAGTTGCCTACATGGCCTGTAAGCACTACCACGCCCCGCTTTTCCGCCAGTGCCTGCTCCATGATTTCCAGATGGTCTATCTCTATGTACTTGGAAAAATTTTTCTTGTTCAGGGCAGGCATGTAGAGAACCTCCATGAAATTGCGCCCCATGTTGATAAAGGACAGGCGCACCAGCTTCTCTGCTTCCTCCTGCGAAATCTTCAATGACTCCCGCATCTGCCTGATAGCGAGATTGCGCTGCTTCTTGATGAGCCTGTAATACAGTATGCCCAGCCCCTTGCCCATAGCCAGCAGCCAGCTATGGGGCAGCCTGCATGCTACCCAGCTCATTAGCATAAGTAAATTATATACCATTATACTCCCCCGCAACAAATTATGCTGCAAAATTTATGCCGCTGGCACCCTGCTCCTGGCAAAATTACTGCCCATATGCCGGAGCCAGCTTCGTCCCCGCAAAGGCATCCACCAAAGTCTGCCACTTGCCCTGGGATTTGAGCACCAGCTCCGCAATGTCACGAACTGCACCGTTGCCGCCATTGCAGCCGGAAATCACATGGGAAACATACTTCACCTCCGGCTGGGCATCTGCCGTGCAGCAGGCCAGGCCTGCCCGCATCAAAAGTGGCAGGTCGTTCAAATCATCACCGATATAGGCAATATCCCTGTCAGCCAGCTGCAGCTCATCCTTTAGCTGATGCCATGCCTCCCGCTTGTCACGGCAGCCCTGCCACACATGGCTTATCTTCAGCTCTGCCGCCCTGCGCTTCACTATTTCAGACTCCCTGCCGGTGATGATGGCTGTTGCCACCCCGGCAGTGTGCAGCATGGAAATGCCCATGCCGTCCTTGACGGAAAACTCCTTCATGGCTTCCCCGTCAGGGCCTATGTATATCCTGCCATCAGTCAGGGTGCCATCTACATCCATGACTACCAGCTTGATTCTGGCAGCCCTTACCAACGCATCTGCCCTGTACTCCATTTCAGACATCTCCTTCGAATAATCAGAATAATCCGAATACTCCGGCTGCCTCAGACAACCCCCTGCCTCAGCAAATCAGTCAGATGGACAATGCCCACAGGCTTATTGTCCCCGTCAATCACAGGCAGCACCGTAATCGGGCGCGGCTTGTGCTTTTCCATGATGGAAAGTGCCTCTGCCGCCAGCTTCTCCCGGGTAATAGTCTGCGGATTCTTCGTCATCATATTCTCTACAGCCTCGTTCAGGAACTGGCTGCCCTTGGCAAGCCCCCGGCGGATATCGCCATCCGTCACCAGGCCGATAAACTCGCCTTCATCATTGACCACAGAGGTAGCTCCCAGCCCCTTGTCCGTCATCATGAACAATGCCTCCTGAGCCGTGTGGCCACTGTGAATGACAGGATTGTCCTCGCCGCTGTGCATCACGTTCTCCACAGTCAGCAAAAGCTTCCTGCCCAGGGAGCCCCCCGGATGGAACAGAGCAAAATCCTGCTTGGTAAAATTCCTTGCCTCCAGAAGTGCCACCGTAATGGCATCACCCATGGCAAGGGTGGCAGTGGTGCTGGCAGTGGGTGCCAGCCCCAAAGGACATGCCTCCCGCTCCACGCCGATATCCACAAAGAAATCTGCATTCCTGCCCAGGGAGGACTCCCGACGGCCGCTCATGGCAATAATCTTCGCCCCGATGCGCTTGATAATGGGCAGAATATTGACAATCTCCGTGCTTTCGCCGCTATTGGAAATAGCAATTACCACGTCATCAGCCGTAACCATGCCCAAATCGCCATGAAAAGCCTCTGCCGGGTGCATGAAAAATGCCGGTGTACCGGTGCTGGCAAGGCTGGCGGCAATCTTCCTGCCGATGTGGCCGGACTTGCCCATGCCGGTAACAACCACCCTGGCATGGCAGTCCAAAATGCACTTTACTGCTGCCTCAAACTCATCGTCAATCCTCTCGATCAGACGGGTAACAGAAGCTGCCTCTATCTTCAAAGTTTCAATAGCCGAATCCTTAATCATCGTACCCCTCACCTTGTATCATGCTCAGCTCAAATGCTTGCGGACAACCTCATGGATAGCAATAGCATCTTTCAAAAGGTCCTCCAGCTTGTCCAGATAAACCATGTTCGGCCCGTCGCAGAGAGCCTCCTCAGGGTTGTCATGAACCTCCATAAAGAGGGCATCCACCCCGGCGCCTACAGCGGCGCGGACAAGGTTCGGCACGAACTCCCGGTTGCCTGCCGAGCAGGTGCCTGCACCACCTGGCAGCTGAACGCTATGAGTGCCGTCAAATACTACAGGATAGCCGAAAGAGCGCATAATAGGGAATGTGCGCATATCCACCACCAGGTTGTTGTAGCCGAAGGTGGCACCCCTCTCCGTCAAAAGCATCTGGGCACAGCCACCCTCATGTAGCTTGTCCACCACATTCCGCATATCCCCAGGTGCCATGAACTGCCCCTTCTTCACATTGACTACGCAGCCGCTCTGGGCAGCCGCATACAGAAGGTCGGTCTGGCGGCACAAAAAGGCCGGAATCTGGATAATATCCGCCACCTTGGACACAGGCTTGATCTGCTCCTCGGTGTGCACATCGGTAACAATCGGCACCTGCAGCTCATCCTTGATGGTCTTGAGCATTTCCAATCCCTTTTTCAGCCCCGGCCCCCGGAAGCCGTTAAAGGAGGAACGGTTTGCCTTGTCAAAGGAAGCCTTGAACACATAAGGCATCCCCAGACGCCCGGTGATCTCCTTGATAGTACGGCCAATCAGAAGGCAGCGCTCCAGCCCCTCCAGGACGCAAGGCCCTGCCAAAAGAGCCAGCGGCTGGCCATTGCCAATCGAAAAATTACCTACCTGAACAGTATTCATATTTCTACCACCTTTCCAAAAGCCGTTAAAGGCGTTCCTTGTACAACCTGTTTACCTCTGCCAAATCCTCCGGCGTGTCCACGCCCACAAATTTGAAATCAGTAGCAATTACCTTGATTTTGTAACCGTTTTCCAATGCCCTGAGCTGCTCCAGGGACTCCGTCTGCTCCAGGGCAGTAGGCTCCATCCTGGCATATTGCAGAAGAAAGTCGCGCCGGTAGGCGTAGATGCCGATATGCTTGTACACAGTCACACCGGTATTCTCCCTGGGATATGGCAGCAGGGAACGGGAAAAATACAGGGCATAGCCCTTTTTATCTGTAACCACCTTCACATTGTTGGGGTTCCTCATCTCATTTTCATCAGTCATGGGAGACTTGACCGTAGCCATCTGCAGCTCCGGGTCCTCCTCAAAGGCAGCAGCCAAAGCATCAATCAGGTCAGGCTCAATCAATGGCTCATCCCCCTGCACGTTGATAATCAGCTCCGCCTCCGGGTGGGCAGCCGCCACCTCTGCCAGCCGGTCAGTGCCAGTAGGATGGTCCTTTGCCGTCATCATGGCCTTGCCGCCATGGGAGACTACAGCTTCGTATACACGCTCATCATCCACAGCTGCAATCACCCCGGAAAGGCGTTTTGCCCTGGATGCCTGCTCATAAACCCTGACTATCATGGGCTTGCCGACTATATCAGCCAGCGGCTTGCCAGGCAGCCTGGTAGAAGCATATCTGGCAGGAATTACACACAATGTATTCATTTCTCTCCTGACCTCCTAAAATATTCAGCAAGACGCTCCTTAAGCAGCTGACCGATTTCCTCGCCCCCAGCCTGCATGACAACCTCCACGGTCACCACATAGATAGGCAGCAGCTTGTCCTGTTCATCCAGCTTCGGCAGCTTCACAGCATCCTTCTCCGTAGTCACGATGGCCTCCGCCCCCTGGCGTACAGCCTGGGTGACAGCATCCTGAATTTCCTCCAAGGTATACTCATGATGGTCCGGGAAGCGGAAGCTCTCAATCACATCCGCCCCTGCGTTGGCAAGAGTCTGCTCAAAGGAGGCAGGATTGCCGATGGCTGACAGGGCAATCACCTTCCTGCCCCTGATGGTATCAATCGGCGTTCCCTCGCTGGCAATATTCTTCACCCATTCAGACAGCTCCACACATGCCTGAGGCTGATGAATGCTCTCTACAATAATCGGATTATGCCCGTATTCGGCAATCTTGTTTTTGATATAGGCAATAGAGCCCCGCTCGGCCTGATCAACCTTGGTCAGAAGGCACACATCGGCACGCTCAAGATGGGACAGTGGCTCACGCAAAGTGCCCCGGGGCAGGATATGGCCGTTGCCAAAGACGTTCACCGCATCAATCAGCACCACGTCCAGGTCCCGTTCCAGCTGCCAATGCTGATAGCCATCATCCAGAATAGCAACCTGGGCACCGAAATGCTCCACCGCATACTGACCTGTCTTGGCACGCTCCGGCCCGATAAGCACAGGCACGCTGGGCAGATGCTTGGCAAGCATGAATGCCTCATCACCGGCAGTAGCCGCATCCATCTTCAGCTGGCTTCCGTCAGAAACCACACCGATTTCCCCCTGCCACTTGGCACGATATCCCCTGTTGAGGATAACAACCTTGTAACCCATATCGCGAATAGCCTTTGCCAGCCGCTGGGCTGTCGGCGTCTTGCCGGTACCGCCCACGGTAATATTGCCCAGGCTGATAACATAGCAATCCAGCTTCTTCTTGCTGAAAATGCCGCAGTTGTAGCCTGCCAGCTTCAAATTCAGCAGCATGCCGTATATATAAGCAAACCCCTGCAGCAGCAGCACAAAGCACCTGATGCCGAAGCCCTTGGGCTCCTTGCCATGAATCAGCTGGAAAAAATATGTCTGGAAATTCTCCAGCTTGTCCGTAGCCTTGATTTTATCCTTTGCCTCGCACCTGTCCAGAAGCTCGTGGAGAATTACCGCCGTCCGCCTGGCTGCCCCCCGGTTCTCCCCGCAGATTTTCAGGGTTTCCTGCTCCATGCGGCGGCGCTCCTCCACATCCGTAAACAGCCTGGAAGCCGCCTGCACCAGCTCCTGCTGGCTCCTGACGGTCACCACCGCACTCCGCTGGGAAAACAGCACATGGGTATCCTTGAAGTTAAACATGTGCTCACCCACAATAATCGCCTTGCCGTGAGCCGCAGGCTCCAGGATATTGTGGCCGCCATGAGGTATCATGCTGCCGCCAACAAATATAACATCGCCGATGCTGTACACCTTGCCCAGCTCGCCGATGGTGTTCAGCAGCACTACATCATGCCCCTCAGAAGGATGCTCCAGAAGCTGAGTACGGGTAGCCGAGGTAAAGCCACGCTGCTGGCACATGGACTGAATATGCCCCGTCCTCAGCACCGCCCGGGGCGCAATCAAAAGCTTTGCCCTGGGATGTTTTTTCCGTATTTCCGCAAAGGCTGCCAGCACATGCTCCTCCTCCCCCTTGTGGGTGGAGCCGGCCAAAAAGATGCCGTCATTATCCGCCAGCCCCAGCTCCGTCAAAAGCTGCTGCTTTTCCCCGCTGCTGACATCGGTGTAGGTCTGGTCGAACTTGGTGTTGCCGGTAACTGTCACCAGCTCCCTGTTGGCACCCAGCCGCAGGATATTCTCCGCATCCACCGGGGACTGCATGGCAAAATACTTGATAGTATCCAGCATATCATACCAGAGGCCGTGCAGATAACGGTACCGGGACACGCTCTTTTCGCTGATGCGCCCGTTTACCATCATAACAGGAATTTCCAGCTCCTTTGCCGCCTTCAGGAAATTGGGCCACAGCTCCGTTTCCACCGGCATAAACACCCGCGGCCGCACCTTGTACAAAAGATGCGCTGACAGCCAGGGCAGGTCAAAAGGAAAATGGATGATGCTGTCCGCATCTTTTATAATGCGGTTTGCCATTTCATAGCCGCTGTTGGTAAACACGGACACCAAAATAGGCGTATTGGGAAATTCCCGGCGAAACTCCTTGATAAGGGGGCTTGCCGCCACAATTTCCCCTACGGAAGCTGCATGGACCCATATACAATTTTTGCGGGCAACCTTATCCAGGGCATGCTTGGGCAAAAAGCCCAGCTGCTGCTTTATCCTGTTGACAAAGCCCTTTTCCCTGATGGCCCGGATGCAGAAGGCAGGTATCATCAGAATGACTACCAGTACCGCTGCCACATTATACAATAGCCGCATAACGCTTCTCCTTACATAGCTTCATTTTGGCGGAACTGGATGTTGTACAGATTGCTGTACAGTCCTCCTGCCGCCAGCAGCTCCTCGTGAGTACCATGCTCACGCAGCTGGCCATTTTCCACCACGAAAATCTGGTCAGCATTAAAAATCGTCGAAAGCCGATGGGCAATGACGAAGGAGGTCCTGCCCACCATCAATTTGTCCAGTGCATCCTGCACGATCTTCTCGCTCTCCGTATCCAGTGCCGAGGTAGCCTCGTCCAGAATCAGCACCCGGGGATTTTTCAAAATTGCCCTGGCAATGGCAAGTCGCTGGCGCTGTCCGCCGGAGAGATTGAGACCTCTCTCGCCTAACTTAGTATCATAGCCCTCAGGCAAATCCTTGATGAACTCCTCTGCATTGGCAGCCCTGGCTGCCTCCACCACTTCCTCATCGGTAGCATCCAGCCTGCCATAGCGGATGTTTTCCATAACAGTAGTGCTGAACAGCATGGTTTCCTGTGGCACCAGCCCTATCTGCTCCCGGAGAGAGTCAGCCGTCACCTGGCGGATATCATGGCCGTCAATGGTAATAGTGCCGCTGTCCACATCGTAAAATCGCGGAATCAGGCTGGCAATAGTAGACTTGCCGCTGCCGCTTGGCCCCACCAGGGCAATCATCTGCCCCGGCTCCGCCTTGAGGGAAATATGCTGCAGGGCAGGCTGGCCTTCCTTGTAGGAGAAGGTGATGTCCTTGAACTCCACCTGGCCCTTGATAGGCGGCAGAGGCTTTGCCCCCGGCACATCAGTAATCTTCTCCTCCAAATCCATCACCGCAAACACGCGGTCAGCTGCCGCCATAGCCCTTTGAATGGCAGCATAGACACGGGAAAGCCGCTTCACCGGGTTGGCCAGGTTCACCGCATAGGTCAGGAACGCCACCAGCTCACCGGCGGTAATCACCTCGTTGACCACCTCGTAGCCGCCGAACCAGACGATAAAGGTAACGGCAATAGCCGCCAAAAACTCCACCGTCGGCGTCAGCAGGCTGCTGAGCTTCACATTCTTCATGGCAGCCTGGAAATTCCGCCAGTTCTGCTCCTCAAACCGCCTGATTTCGTATGTTTCACGGACAAAGGACTTCACCACCCGGATGGCGGAGATGCTTTCCTGCAAAAGGGAGGTAATCTCTGCCGCCCGCTCCTGAATCACCGTGCTGGAACGCTTCAGCTTGCGGCCAAAAATCTTCATGGCAAAGCCCACCAGTGGGATGGTCATCAAAGTCAGGAGACTCAGCTTCCAGTCCAGGTAAATCATCATGCCCAGGGAGCCTATCAGGATGGAGCTCTCCGTCACCAGCTCAATGAGATTGTCCACAATGGCGCTCTGCATGGCAGACACATCATTGGTGATGTAGCTCATAACCGTGCCGGTCTGCTGCCTGTCATAGTAGGACAAAGGCATCTTCTGGAATTTCCTGAACAGCACGCTGCGCACATCGATGATGACCCGCTGCCCCACATAGGACACCAGATAGCTCTGCCCGTAGTAGAACACGCCACGGGTGAACATGACCACCAAAATGCCTGCCGCAATCAGGTTCAGCATCAGCATATCCTTGGACATGAGCACATCGTCAATCATGTCCTTGATAATCCACGGCAGGTAAAGATTGGCACCGGCCGCCATAATAATGCACACCACCGCAGCTGCCAGACGCTTCTTGTATGGTTTTATATAAGCCAATAGGCGCAAATAATTCTTCATCAAGCATCCCCCGTCCTGCCGTATTCATTCGCAGCAGCCAAAATCCTGCCAGCTACCCGCTCAGCTGCCCCCGGCGCACCCAGCCTGCCCACAGCCTCCTGCAGCCCGGACACAACCTGCTCCCTGTAGCCCGGTTCTGCATAAAACCGCCTTGCCGCCTGGAAAACTCCCGAAGCCGTCACCTGGTCCTGCAAAAGCTCCGGCTGCACAGCCCTGCCTGCCAAAATGTTGGGCAACGTAAAATGGTCTATCTTCACCAGCAACCTGCCGATGGCGTAATTCAAAGGCGCCATGCGGTAAAGTGCCACGCAGGGCAGTCCCATAATGGCAGCCTCCAGCACCACCGTGCCTGAGGTCGCTATGGCAAAGCTGCAAATATTCATCAAATCGTATGTCCTGTCATGGGTAAAGCACAAATTCACGCCCCTGCCGGCAGCCATCTTTTCCAGCATATACTGGTCGATACCGGCAGCTATGGGCACAAAGAACTCCAGATTATGGCGTTCTGCCTGCAAAAGAGCCGCTGCCTCCAGCATCACCGGAAAAAGCATCGCTATCTCCTGCTTCCTGCTGCCAGGCAGC
This sequence comes from Anaerovibrio sp., assembly GCA_016302095.1. Classification (GTDB taxonomy): domain Bacteria; phylum Bacillota; class Negativicutes; order Selenomonadales; family Selenomonadaceae; genus Anaerovibrio. The sequence continues at coordinate 12,653 of JAEDOE010000012.1, forward strand.
AAAAGCACAGGCTCCCCCTTTTGGGACACCTGAAAATAATTGCGTGCCTCGCCAACGCTCATAGATGATTTTACCGTATCAAGCAGGGGATTTCCCTGAAAGGAGATATTC
>JAEDOE010000253.1 GCA_016302095.1 Anaerovibrio sp.
ACCTGCATGGACTCAGCACAATCCTCTATGCTGAGCCTTGAGGCATACTCCGCCTCGCCGTACTTGATGGCATTCTCCAAAATCGGCTGAAAAATCAGCTTGGGGATTTTTACCCTGTCCATATTCACCTGCAAATCAAACTCACAGTGCAGCCTTTTGCCAAAGCGGTACTGCATAATCTCCAGATACGCCCTTGTATACTTCCATTCCTCCGCCAGCGTCACCTCCTGTACCAGATTGTTAATGCCGTAACGCAGGATTGAGGACAGGTTGACCACCATATTCACCGCAGCCTCAGGATTCAGCCGTATCATAAACTTGATATTTTCCAGTGTATTAAAAATAAAATGAGGATGAAACTGCGCCTCCAGCTGGCGCATCTCAAAGACAGTGTTCAGCTCCTCCACAGCCTTTGCCCGTGCCTTGCTTTCCTGCCGTGCCAGGTAGAGAAGCACCGGCAGCATAATTGACAGCATGCCCAGAAGCACGGCTGCCGCCATCCCATACCTGCCCTTCAGCTCGCTGACAGGCAGTGCGCTGTACAGGGAAAAATCACTCTCCCCAATCCGCTGGCTGGTGACATAAAAATCCTTATGGTTCATTTCCGCAACCTGCCTGTTTTTCCCGGCAAAGGCCTCCGGCAGTGCCTGAAACTCCCCCTCCTGCAAGTCAAGACTGGTTGCCACCGGGGCGTAGCCAAAGCTATTTACCATGGCAAAATCCATATAAGGAGAGCTGATGGCATTGGCAAGATATTCACCGGAAATCACAAACAGCCAGTAACCCCGGACTTCACCGTCCTTCTCCACTGCCCTGCCCAGCAGCAAATCGCTGTTCCTGTGACGAATACGGGGAGAGAACTCCACAACTGTCCTGCCCATGTCCAGCCTCATGCGATGCCAGATGCCCCAGTCCATGGGCATGGACTGCAAATAATCCGGCAGCTCCCTGTAGTTGCCCAGCAGAATCCGCCCCTCCCTGTCCAGCAGGAAAAAGCGGGTATCATCATGGGCGATATTCACCTCATGGTACAGCCATTCATAGATGGCGCGGCGCTGCTCCCCATCACTTTGAATATTGGCAAAATCCCCCTTATCCGCCACATACGCAAGCCGCTGGCCGTAGTCCAAAATCAGCCTGTCCAGCACCTCTGCCGCCACCGACCTTGCCTCCTCGCTGCGCTGCACCACATCATGCTGCCAGCTCCACCAGGCAAAACCTGCCCCCAGCACCGCCAGCACAAAAATCGGTGCCAGCGCATATTTTATCAGGGTTTTCCTGATATCCTGCTGCAAACTCCCCACTGCTTGCCCTCCTAATCCACCTTGTCCTCCGGGTCTGCCGGCAGCAGTCTCATCAGATACTTGAGAAAAAGATATTCCTAGTGCAGCTCCCGGTCAAACAACCTGACTATGAGTATTTTTACCTTGTTTACACAAATGTTTCCAACTCCTACAAAGAAGTCATCCAGGCACGGATGGCTTTTTTCGTGCATAAAATGCTTTTGCAAAATTTACATACCGTGTCCGCCCCACAGGCATAAGCCTGCAACACGCGGATTATATTATCATTACAGGACCGCAGCATTCTTGCCGATGGCCATTACTTGCTCTGCTGTCAGCTTTGCAATTCTGGCAATCATGTCAACACTAAGATTTTCTTTAAACATATTTAGAACCATTTCTGTTTTGGTCTTTTCAATGCCACGAACCTCGCCGCGGGCTTCACCACGGGCCTCACCACGAGCCTCACCACGGGCCTCTATTCTATCTAATACCTCGCACATAGTAGTTCCCTCCGTTTCAGATACAGTATTTCCCACACATTCTGCATAGCGCATATCCTTAGTCAAAACGGACATCAGCTTCAGAAGGCTGTCAGGATGCTGCATTTTTTTATTTGATGGCACATACTCCTTGCCACTGTTAAGCTGCACAAAATAATCTGCGATGATCTGAAAATCGCCTTTGTATTTCTTAACCTGCTCAGGCGTAAGCCTTGGCACATCAATGAGATTGATTTTGAAGTCATTAACAAATGGCTTCAAGAAATCTGGCACATCAATCACATCATACAGGCACAACGGCTTTTTCCAAGGCGTTTTACCGAAATACAGAACCAAAGTGATGACTGGATACCGTTTTTTGCGTATCTTATGTCTCTTGCCAGTAAGCTCATCCACTACAAATTCATCCTGGTTTAGCTCATCACGATAAGAAACACCGTCATAGCCAAAAACTCTTATGGGCATATCCAGATCTATGGCAATTTGATTCTCAAAGCCCACCAAAGCAAGGCGTAGATTGCATTTTATGTCCATGCAGTACTTTGCCACATCACGCTCCTGCTCATGGATTGTACCATCATCAGCTTTGTACTGAGAAAAGGGCTGGGCATCCACAAGACTGTCTGCCTTAATCCGCTCCTTTCCGTCAAACAGGCTTCCATTAACTATATCTGCTACTACATCATTATATGATTCAAAATTTTTCTGGGTAATATCTTTCTCCCCCATCAGCTTCACCTCCTGCCATCGTTATTTACTATTATACCACTAATATGTTCTATAGTCCACCTCAATTACTTACATAAATTCGGTGGACGTGCAGAAGATTACGGGAATTTGGTTTTGCTTTTAGCAGCCCACCGAGAGAAAGCGCTTTTCTGATGGTACTGCCGTAGCCCAGTCCTTTATAATTCCACGAAAAAATAACTGCCGCAGTGGATTACGGCAGTTATCTTCACGAAATCAGCTAATC
>JAEDOE010000254.1 GCA_016302095.1 Anaerovibrio sp.
CGCAGCACCTCCACCATGCCCACAATCAGCTCATAGACAGGGGTAATGCCCATATTGGCACTGACGCCCTTCAGGTCATGGGCAGCCTCAAAGGAGCCCTTCACATCCCCTGCCTGCAGGGCCTCCCCCAGCCTGGCAAAGCTCTTGTCAGCCACGAACTTGCCATAGCACTTGGCATAAAACGACTCGTTGTTCAAAAACCTTCCCATCGCCCCATCTATATCACAGCCATACGCAGACAGCTTATCAGTCAACGCCGACATATCAAACACCTCCGCAAAACAATCCCAAAACAATCCCAAAATAATCCCAAAATAATCCCAAAATAATCCCCGAAAAATCACCTGCGCCACGGCTGAAAAATTCCCAGCCATGGCGGCGGCCTGAAATCTCAAAAATTCGCTAACCCATATTCTAACAATTTATTCGCCATTTGACAAGCTTTCAAAGCTATAGAATACATCTACCACATCCAGAAAAGCCCCGTCAAAGCCTGCCGCCAGAATAATATCCAGATAGCTGTCCGGCTGTCCCATCAGCATATCCTGCCATGACTTCTGCCAGTAGCGCACCCGGAAGTTTCCCTCCCAGGCCTCATTGCGCTCCCACAGCCAGCCCGGAGGATTTTCCTTCCACTCAGCCTGCCAGTAGGGGCGGTATTCCTCCGCCTCCCCCACGCTCATGTAGGCAGCCACCAGCCGCCTTGCCCCTGAGGGCTTGTGCTGCAAAAGAGCCACCTCCTGCCGATTAAGGGGCGTATCACCATAGTAGGCATCCACAATCAGCAAATCGTAGTTGCTGGCAGCCAGGGCCTGCACATAAGCCTCCCGGGAGGCAAAAGCCTCTGGGTTCAGCAGCACCAGATAGTTCTGTGCCTTTTTCAGCTCCGTGCAGGGCAGGTCATTGTCATTATGAGGCAGCCCCTCAGGCAGCCTGTCCAGCTCCCGGCGCCCGGACACCCAGCCCAGATACCCCAGGCTCCTGTCCTCCCGATAGGCACGCTGCACATTCCCCGGCTCCCGGGCATAATCCAGCACCAGGGGCACCACCCCTGCCCTGCGGGCATTATCCAGAAGCCGGCGGTAATTGTCCTGCTCCTCCGATGGCATGGCCTTGTCCATTTCCATATCCCAGCCAAAATTCACCGACTCGGCCATCACCCCGTCCAGCCTTTGCAGCAGCCTGCCATAGTCAGCCTCCGGCAAAAACTCGTTAGGCTCCATCAGCCCGGCACCGCCATTGGCAATCACGAAAAAGTCACTGCCCCGCCTGGAGACGCCGTACTCCTTTATCCTGCCTATCAGCCCCGCCATCTCCTGACGGTAGGCAACAGCCTCATCCGCCCCGGCTCCATCCTCGCTGCCTGCCGCATATACGCTGATACATGCCAGCAGGATGGCAGCACAGGCACACAAAAAAACAAACTTCATTCTGCCTTCCATCAAAAACTCCTGTTATAGCTCATCATCACGCCCCAGCCCCGATAATTGGCATCACCCTGCTGGCGCATCACAGCCCGCTCCACATCCAGAGACAGGCTGTTCCTGTCATCCATGCGCCAGTCATAGCCCAGGGACACCGAAAACCTGCGCCCGGAGCTGTAGCTCTGCCGTGTCAATGGATCATAGGCCGCCCCCTCTGCCCTCAGCCAGTTGGCAAAGAGCCGCAGCTGCCGCCTGGCATCAAACCTGTGGAACCAGCCGCCGCCGTAGTAGAAGCGGTGCACACCTGCTCCCCCCATGGCAACATCATCATAGGCAGCCGCCCGGTCATATGACCAGGCACTGTACACAGCCCAGGAATCCAGCTTCGTAAACCAGCTGCGGAAATACCCCCTGCCTGCCATGCCGTCCCCCTCGGTAAAGCTGTAGCTGTTCACAGCCCCGGTCATAGAGGAAGCGGTATTTTTCGTATATTGCAGCTTCAGCATGTACTGCCGTGCCTCGTCCGTATGCAGGTATTCCAGCTCGTTGGACCAGATACTGCCCGGATGCACCACCGAGGACAAATCGTCCAAAGAATTCTCATAGCTGCCCCGGAAAGCATAGGCACTGCGCCAGGTCCATGCCGTATATTTATCCACATGCCTTGAGACCTCCAGCCGGGGCGTAAAATTCCAGCCCTCGCCAATACTGCCATAAGGAGCCAGATAATCAGGCACCACCGCATTATCATGCAGGCGGCTCTCTCCCGTAGGCAGGTTGATATCCAAGCCGTAGCGCACATCATACACAGGATGCTTGTTGGCATACATAGCACTGACAGTGGTATCCGTCATGCCGCTCATCTCGCCATCAGCCAGCCCTGTATGGGAATACACATAAGCATTGCTGATGGACAGCTCCCTGCCATAGCCTGCCCAGTAGTAGGAATAGGCATCAAAAAGCTGATGGCCGGCCGCCGCCCCCTGCCAGCTGTAGTACCCCAGCCTGTTCTGGGCGCCGGAGCCATCCCCCAAGTGCAGCAGGGAAGCCTTTGCCTCTATCACTGCCTCAAAGCTGTCATTGCGCTCCAAGAGGGCCTGGAAGCACGCCTTGTTGGCCTCTGCCTGCTCATTCTGGCAGATTGCCACATCCTGCTGGCAGTCCAGCACATCCTGACGGTTTCGCGTCAGCTCCATCTCCAGCTCAATCACATCCCTGCGGCAGTCAGCCTCCGCTTCCTCCGCCTCCCGGCAGAGGTCCTTCAGCTCATCCAGCCGCTCACTGACGCTGTCAAAATACTCCC
>JAEDOE010000255.1 GCA_016302095.1 Anaerovibrio sp.
AGTCCTTTCAGCCGTTCAATTTTCCTCTCATGAGCCTTGATGGAAAAATTCAGCCGGGCACGTTCTTCCTCAGAGACGGTGTCATCCTTCTTGGTGGAATCAAGGTAATCCTGGATGCGCTGGCGGCGGCTTTCCAGGGCGGCTATTTCATCTGCCAGAGGTTTTTGCTCCCCCAGTGCTGTGCCGTAGATGGTGCGGATGTTGTCAATGACGTGCTGGGCATAGCCCCGTTCTGCTGAGGCAGTTTCCAGGTATCTGGCTACGGCATAGATGATTTCAAAGGGCTCTGTGCCCTCCTGAATCATTTCCAGCAAATCCATCTTGATGCTTTCCTGTACGCCGTGGGGCGTTTCTATCAGCTTCTTTGTGCTGCTGTCCTGTGCTTCTTTTGTATTTGTACTTGTACCTGTGTCTGTACCTGTAGCTGTGCCAGTATTATTAGTAGTATCTGTATCAGTACCTGCCATGGTCAAGCCTTCCTTTCTATCCGTTGCATGAATACTGTATTTATCTAGCATATATTATAACAGCAGTTGGATAAAGAGACAAACTATGCTATAATTATCAACATCGTAACTTTAATTATCCACAGAAAAATGTGGATTTACACAGGCAGAGGCAGGAAAAATAAGGTTATACACTTTTTTATCCACAATTACCTGCTGCCTGTGGATAAGTTATGCAGACAATTCACAAAGATAGCATGTATTTTTGTGTGCACTGGAGGAATATCAATGGAAGAAAAGAAAGAATTGAGGCGCGGGCTGAAAAACAGGCATCTGCAGATGATGGCACTGGGCAGTGCTATCGGAACGGGGCTTTTTTATGGCTCCGCGTCTACTATCTCCCTGACAGGTCCGTCAGTGATGCTGGCGTATCTGATTGGCGGCGTGGTGATTTATTTTATCATGCGCATGCTGGGAGAGATGGCTGTGGATGAGCCTGTGTCCGGCTCATTTAGCTATTATGCCACCAAGTATTGGGGGGATTTTCCGGGCTTTTTGTCCGGCTGGAATTATTGGTACTGCTATATTATGGTAAGCATGGCTGAGCTGACGGCTGTGGGCATTTATGTGAACTACTGGCTGCCGGATGTGCCCCAGTGGCTGTCCGCTCTTATCTGCCTGGTAGTGATTACGGCAATCAATTTGTTCAATGTCAAGGCCTACGGCGAGGCGGAGTTCTGGATGGCCCTGATTAAGGTGGTTGCTATCCTGAGCATGATAATTTTCGGTGCTTTTTTGGTGTTTTCCAATCCGGCGGGCTTTCCTGACTGCATGAGCAATCTCTGGGCCAATGGGGGCTATCTGCCTAATGGTGTGTGGGGCTTGATGATGGCATGCGTCGTAGTGATGTTTTCCTTTGGCGGCATTGAGCTTCTGGGCATTACAGCCGGGGAGGCGGAAAACCCTGACAAGTCTATACCTCAGGCGATTAATCAGGTTATCTGGCGCATATTGATTTTCTACGTGGGCACTATGTTCATCCTCATGTGCCTGTGGCCGTGGAACCAGGTAGGCATGGAAGCAAGCCCTTTTGTGCAGATTTTTGACAATGTGGGCATTCCGGCAGCGGCGCACATCCTGAACCTGGTAGTGCTGTCGGCGGCAGTTTCTGTGTACAATTCCGCGATTTACAGCAATTCCCGTATGCTCTATGGACTGTCTGACAAGGGGGATGCCCCGGTGCTTTTGCACAAGCTTTCCAGGCGTGGCGTACCTGTGGCAGGCACGTTGATTTCCTCCGGCATTACCTTTATTATTGTCATTATGAATTACCTGTTTCCAAGCCAGGTGTTCATGTATCTTTTTGCGGTAGTAATCATTTCAGCTGTTATCAACTGGGTTTCCATCACGGTTACCCACCTCAAGTTCCGTCAGTATTGCCAGCGGACAGGGCATGAGATACCTCATTTCCATTCCTGGCTTTATCCGTGGCTGAATTATTTCTGCCTGGCTTTCCTGGCAGGGGTAATCTTTATGATGTATCAGATTCCTGCTATGCAGATGGCTGTCTGGGCTTTGCCTGTATGGCTGCTGGTTCTGTATGCCGGCTACCGGGTGAAGATGATGAAAAATGGAAAATAGAAAAAGAGAATAGAAAACTGTGTATAACGGCAGGCAATAGTGTATAATATAAGCGGTACAGTCATCTTGGCTGTACCGCTTATATCGTTCTTGTGTGGAATGATGAGAAAAATTATTGGAGAGGGTTAAAAATGGCGGAAAAGAAATCTATTTACGAGCGTATCCGGGAGGCGATGACGGCAGAGGGGACCATGCCGGAGGGCTTTGTGCTGCGGGAAAGGCTGCAGGACGGGCGGCAGTTTGCTGACGGTGCCATTGACGGCACCATCAGATATTATATGGGGCCTGCCAGCAATACTGACATTACTATGCTGGAGCAGGCATTGAAGCTGGCATCTGAGGGGCGTTTTGAGGATGGCGGCAATGCCCTGATTACTTATTTTGCCCAGGGGATTGTCATGCTGCCGGTTATGGACAAGGTGCAGGAATGGGCCTATGACCATGCCGGGGAGCTGGCTCCGGACAGGCTGGGGCAGTTTGCCATGACATTGCTCTTAAAGAGTCCTGATATTGAGTCGGTGAAGTTTGGATTGACACTTTTGGAGGTTCTGGACAGGGAGCCTGACCAGGAGCTGCGGGAGATTTTGCTGACTTTGGCGGCATGTGAGGAGCTGACGCTT
>JAEDOE010000256.1 GCA_016302095.1 Anaerovibrio sp.
CTTTCGGACAGCTCTTTGGCAACCTTGCCAATAACGATGAGGAGCAGGATACTGCTCAGGAGAACGAGCCGAAGCAGTACCAGGCGGGCCGTGAGTGGTGCCGCAAGAAGCTGGAGGCTGGCGAGTACGAGGACAAGATCATCGAGATTGACATCGAGGACAGCAGCAAGCCCATGGTAGGCATGTTTGCAGGCTCCAGCCTGGAGGGCATGGGTGACAACCTGCAGGACATGATCGGCAGCATGATGCCGAAGCGCCGCAAGAAGCGCAAAGTCACCGTGGAGCAGGCCAGGAAGCTGTTCCAGCAGGAAGAAGCCATGAAGCTGGTGGACATGGAGGAAGTGCAGGAGACTGCCGTGAAGCTGGCTGAAAACAGCGGCATCGTGTTCCTGGACGAGATTGACAAGGTGGCAGTCAGCGGCAACACCGGCGGCCACGATGTTTCCCGTGAGGGCGTGCAGCGTGATATCCTGCCGATTGTAGAGGGCTCCACCGTCATGACCAAGTATGGTGCCGTGAAGACCGACCACATCCTCTTTATTGCGGCAGGTGCTTTCCACACTGCCAAGCCTTCCGACCTGATTCCGGAGCTGCAGGGACGCTTCCCGATCCGCGTGGAGCTGAAGTCCCTCAAGAAGGAGGACTTCAAGCGCATCCTTACAGAGCCGCAGAACGCCCTGCTGAAGCAGTACAAGGCACTTTTGGGCACTGAGGGCATCAAGCTGGAGTTTGCGGAGGATGCCATCGACCGGCTGGCACAGCTGGCATGTGACGTGAATGCCCAGAATGAGAACATCGGCGCCCGCCGCCTGCATACCATCCTGGAGAAGCTGCTGGAGGAGCTGTCCTTCGAGGCACCGGATATGGAGAAGAAGGATGTGCTGATTGACACCGAGTATGTGAACAAGGCACTGCAGGATATTGTGGTGAACCATGACCTGAGCCAGTTTATCCTGTAAGATGGCAGAGGCCTGAAAGTCAGGGAACGTGTTCAAAATCACCAAAATAATCTAATATTAAATAAAATTATAAAATTTTTAGAAATAATCACAAAATATTGTGATTATTTCTTTTTTTTATGGTACAATATATTCCAGTGATGAAAACAGTCAGTAGCTAATGTTTATTCTGCATATTGAACAAAGTTTTATATAATTTGAATGAGATGTAAAAGGAGGAAGTGTCAATGTCAACACTTTTGGAGCGTACCAGGAAGATCAACCGCGTGCTGCAGCGGTTCCACAACGTAGACTACAAGGAAATGGCTACGGTGCTAAGCAATGTGATAGATGCCAATGTTTATATAGTGGACACCAGCGGCGTGATTTACGGCTGTGCCTTCCTGGATGATTTTGAGTGCGATGTGATGATGGATAACGTGGTGGTGCCGGGCAAGTTCCCGAAGCACTATGTGAACTGGCTGAAGAAGATAGATGAGACTGCTGCCAATATCCGTTCTAAGAGCGGCACCTGCGCCTTCGGGGAGGAAAATACCCAGTGCAAGTTCAACGGCAAGAATACTACCATTGTGCCTATATATGGGGTAGGGGAGCGCATCGGTACCCTGATGGTGGCCAAGTACGATGTGGACTTTTCGGATGATGACCTGCTGCTGGCGGAGTACGGGGCAGCCGTGGTGGGCATGGAGATGCTCCACGACAGGGCAAGGCGCAGCCAGGAGGAGAGCCAGAAGCGGGAGACTGTCCGCATGGCCCTGGGCACCCTGTCCATTTCCGAGGGACAGGCCACTATCGCCATCTTCCGCAAGCTGAAGCGGAAGGACGGCCCGGTCAATGCCTCCAAGATTGCCGATATGCTGACCATTACCCGTTCCGTTATCGTCAATGCCCTCCGCAAGCTGGAGTCAGCCGGTGTGGTAGAGCCAAAGTCCCAGGGCATGAAGGGCACCCATATCAAGGTGCTGAACGAGTACCTGTGGCACGGGGTTGAGGATCTGGCAGAGGAGACCGAGATGAACATTGACGAGATGTTCGCTGAGTACAGCAGGAAGCTGACCAGGCAGTATGTGGAGTCTCATGCCAAGGAGCACAATCTGGCCGGTGGCAGTGAGATACGGGCTCTTGCCAACAGGATCTGGGAGAGCCAGCTGGCTCTTGACCTGGATATAGTGGATCTGACGGATATTGACCTGGACAAGGGCTACAAGCTGTATGCCGATGATAACTGCCTGGAGGTTGCCCAGGTAAATCCGGATGAAATGCTGGCATGGTATCTGAAAAAATTCATACGGAAGTGATATGTGTCGCTGCCGGGTGGCAAATAGCGCAGGAGGAATGTCTTCTCCTGCGTTTTTTGCTGCAAAAAATTGTATTATTATATTATTACACTTGCAACTTTCATCCTATTTTTCTGACTTTATGAGATTAAAATGAAAAATTACTTCTTTAATTGCGAAAAAAATGCTAGAATATAGTCGGAGTAGATTTTTTTATCTGTATAGAGGATTTTTGTGCTTTGTGTCGTATTTATAGTATAGTGCATACGGCACGGGCTGGATTGATTGCTTTAACATGTATTTTGCGGAAATGAGGAAGTGGATTTTGTGCTGCAGCAGATAATGAATTCACCAACTATGGATTATATGCAGAGAGGCCTGGCGGCGGCAAATCTCCGGCAGGAGGTCATCAGCGATAATATTGCCAACGTGAACACGCCTAAGTTCAAGCGCAGTGATGTG
>JAEDOE010000257.1 GCA_016302095.1 Anaerovibrio sp.
GATGGAGAAGGACAACGTGCTGGTGAAGAAAATCAATGGCATGGAAACCTCCGGCAGCCTGAGCATCCTGTTCAGCGACAAGACGGGAACGATTACGGAAGGGAAGCTGTCTGTGGCGGAGCTGGCATCAGGTGATGGCAGCGTGCTGTACCGTGCCTGTGATGATGGGGACGGGCATGAGGAATGTGCCGTAAGGGATTTCCAGGGCATAAGCAAGGAGTATCTGCACCATCTCCTGCTGGGGCTGGGGCTGAATAACAGTGCCAGTGCCAGCGGCGGCAAGGTGATTGGCGGCAACAGCACTGACCGTGCCATCATGGGCTTTCTGGCGGAGAATGGACTGGCAGGCCAAATCGATAAGCAGCTGGCGGCGGATTGCCGGTATTTTAATTCCCACGACAAGTATGCCGCTGTGGAGATAAAAGGCACTGAGCTGACTTATGTCAAGGGGGCGCCGGAGGTGCTGATGAGCTGCTGCCACAGCTATTATGATGCTGAGGGAAGCTTGCAGCCCCTGCCAACCCTGAACAGGCTGCAGGTGTATGCCAATGAGCAGGCAAAGCGTTCAATGCGCCTTCTGGCGGTGGCGGCAGGCAGGACGAGGCGCAATGAAGCCGGAGAGCTGGTCATGCCGGAGGAGCTGGTGCTGGTGGGCATCATCAGCATCCGGGACAATCTCCGGCAGGAGGCTGTGTCTGCCATTGAGGAAGTGCAGAAGGCAGGCATACAGGTGGTAATGGTGACCGGGGATAAGCGGGAGACTGCCATGGCCATAGCCAGGGAGGCAGGGCTTTTGAAAGAGGAAGGGGAGCTTGTCCTCACATCCTCCGATATGAATTGCCTGACGGATGATGAGCTGAAGGAAAGGCTGCCCCGGCTCCGGGTGGTGGCAAGGGCGCTGCCAACGGATAAAAGCCGCCTGGTGCGGCTGGCACAGGAGCTGGATTATGTGGTGGGTATGACCGGGGATGGCGTCAATGACTCACCGGCATTGAAGAAGGCAGATGTGGGCTTTGCCATGGGCAGCGGTACCGAGGTGGCCAAGGAAGCCGGTGATATTACCATCCTTGATGACAGGTTTTCCTCTATTGAGAAGGCAATCCTCTATGGCCGCTCCATGTTTAAGAGCATCCGGAAATTTTTGATTTTCCAGCTGACGGTTAATGTGGCGGCGGTATTGATTTGCTTTATCGGTCCTTTGCTGGGAGAAAATGTGGTGCTGACGGTAATTCAGCTGCTGCTGGTGAACCTGGCCATGGATACCCTGGCGGCTATTGCCTTTGGGGGTGAGCCTGCTTTGCAGGAATACATGCAGGAGTCGCCTGTGCCGCGGCGGGAGAGTATCGTGACGAAGAAAATGCTGGGACAGGTTATGGTCTGCTCCCTGTATATAACGGCAATCTGCCTGGGTATCCTGTTCCTGCCCTCTGTGCATCAGTTCTTCGGTGATGTGGACATTACCTATATGAAGTCGGCTGTTTTTGCCACCTTTATGATGGCAATAGCCTTTAACGGCTTTAATGCCAGGACGGAAAGCGTGAATGTGCTGCAGCATATCGGCAAAAACAAGACCTTTTTGCTGGTGACGCTGCTGATTTTTGCCGGGCAGTTCCTGTTTGTGGAGCTGGGGGGCGAGGTGCTCAGCGTGGAGCCATTGAACCTGAAAACATGGCTGTGCTGCGGCGTTTTGGCGGCACTGGTCATCCCGGTGGACATGGTGCGGAAGCTGCTGTTTTAAGCTGGCGGCCTCGTAGTGCTATTGAGGCATTGTATTATTGAGGTATTATGTTATTGTGCTGTTGTGCTATGGCTGTTACATGTAAATTTCAGCCAGTTTTTATAAAATAAAAATGCTGTGATTTTTTCATGGTGTTATTGAGTTTTTTATTTGAAGGAAAGGATTTTGCATGGAACTTTTTAGTGTAGAGTTTTTTGGTGCGCTGATGTCCATTGTGCTTCTTGATCTGGTGCTGGCAGGGGATAATGCAGTGGTGATTGCCATGGCATCCCACAGGCTGCCGGATGAGCTGCGCAAGAAGGCTATCTGGATTGGCACGGTGGGAGCCGTGGTGGTGCGCACTGTCATGACGCTTTTGGCGGTGTATATTCTGACGATTCCTTATTTGCAGGCACTGGGCGGGCTTTTGCTGATTCCTATCGGCATCAAGCTGCTGAAGCCTGCCGGGCATGAGGAGCATGTGGAGGCTGCCGATTCCTTCGGAGGGGCGGTCAGGACTATTATCGTGGCGGATGCCGCCATGGGGATTGATAATGTGCTGGCGGTTGCCGGTGCGGCTTCCGGGAGCTTTTTGCTGGTGATGATCGGGCTGGTTATCAGTATTCCTATCGTGGTGGGCAGCAGCCAGCTGATTGGCAAGCTGCTGGACAAGTGGCCTATCCTGATTTATCTGGGCTCCGGCATCCTGGGCTGGACTGCCGGCAGCATGTTATGCCATGACCAGCGGCTGGGCATTGTGCTGGCCGATTTGCTGGGCAGCCATGCGTCTTATATTATGTCTGCGGTGCTGGCGGTATTCGTGTGCGGAGTGGGGTACCTAAAACGCAGGTAAATTTCAGTTTGTCGTAGTGGGTGTATGATACTTAGGGAACATTAACGGGATAAGTTTTGTGAATTCGTGCACTCTGTTCAGACTAAAAATGGGCTGAGCGGGACAGCTACCCATAGAAAAC
>JAEDOE010000258.1 GCA_016302095.1 Anaerovibrio sp.
TGCAGCCAGTATTTATTATAGCAGGTTGTGCCGAAGGCTGCAAAGGTAATCATCGCCCCGGCAGTATAGTAATAGGATTTTGTCAGGAACGGTGTAACCGAAATGATGACAAAGTTGATTACCATGGCGCAAAGCCCGCATAGAACCAGGGATGATAAGGGCAGCTCGCAGCCGAAATGCCTTGCCAGCCTGTGAATGGACACAATCAGCAGGGACATCACGCTGGCGGCAATAATGAAAAATATCACAATATAATCACCACGATTTTACAATTTTCCCGTCCATTATACCATGAATGAGACGAAATTTTTATTTTTTCAATTATTTTTTTGATTTGTATTGTTTTAGGCTTGCAAATCTTGCACAATCCCTGTACAATAATACAGCGAGACTTGATTTCGTTGATAAATTGCGACGATGTACACAAATTTTGAGATTTTTCGAGTTTTTTTTTCTAAAAAGCAGGGAATTTTGTATTAATGTCGAATTAAACAATCAACGAAAGTATAATAATATTATATTTAGTATAACACAATCTAAGAAATGAGGGGTAAAAATGCGCGAAGAAAATTTCACTATCATTAATGCTCAGGGGTTACATGCTCGTCCGGCAGGCCAGATTGCCAAGGAGGCAAGAGCTTTTAAATCCAAGATTACTCTGTCTGTTGCTGCTACCGGCAAGAACTCTGATGCAAAGAGCCTGATGGGTATCATGACTTTGCAGGCAAAGAAGGGCACTGTACTGACTGTTACTGCAGACGGCCCGGATGAGGATGCAGCTATTGAGAAGTTTGGTGGCATGATTACGTCCGGTTTTGGTGAGGACTAATTGAAGCAAGTATCAAATTTCGGGAGGACGGATTAATTATGCCAGAAAAATTGCAAGGAATGGGAGCAATTCCAGGCGTTGCCATTGGTAAAATCATGAAAGCCGGTCAGGCATTGGATGGCCATTTGGCAGCGTACAAGCCGGGAACGGTGGAGGAAGAACTGGAAAAGCTGAATGCAGCTGTTGCTGAGGTTGCAGATATTCTGGAAAAGAGCGTGGAGCAGATGAGGGCTGCCGGTCACGATGAGCAGGCAAACATCATGGAAGCTCACATGTTCTTGGCACAGGATCCTATGCTTACTGACGGCATGACTGCCAAGATTGAGGAGATGGGCAATGCCCCGGCTGCTGTATTGGCATCCGCTGCTGAGTCTGCGGCAATTTTCCAGTCCATGGATGACGAATACCTGCGTGAGCGCGCCGCCGATGTGCTGGATGTGAGCAAGCGCATCGCCCGCAAGATTTTGGGCATCAAGGAGCCTGAGGTGGGCGAGGATATGGTTGTGCTTTGCGGCTACGAGGTAGAGCCATCCGTAATTGCCGGTGTGCCTGATGACAAGATTGCCGGTGTTATTATGGGGCAGGGCAGTACCACCTGCCATGCAGTTATTATTGCCAAGTCCAGGGCGATTCCTACGGTTGTAGGCATCGAGCATCAGACGGATGAGATTCCGGAGGGTGCCAAGGTGGTTCTGGACGGCAACAAGGGCTTGATTATTATTGATCCTGATCCGGCTACCCTGCTGGAGTATATGGAGAAGCTGAAGCAGCAGAAGGAGGCTGAGGCCCGCTATGCTGCCCTGAGGGATCTGCCTGCTGTTACCAAGGATGGCGTAGAGGTTCAGCTGGCTGCCAACATCGGCAGCCCTAATGATGCCGCTAACGCCGCCAAGTACGGCAACAAGGGTGTAGGCCTGTTCCGCTCCGAGTTTGTGTTTATGGGCAGGGAGGATATCCCTTCCGAGGAAATGCAGTTCGAGAGCTACAAGAAGGCTATTGAGGCCTGCAACGGCGAGCTGTGCGTTATCCGTACCATGGATATCGGCGGTGACAAGCCGCTGCCTTACCTGAACATTCCTCATGAAGATAATCCGTTCCTGGGTTATCGTGCTATCCGCATCAGCCTGAACCGCCGTGATCTGTTCATGCCGCAGCTGAAGGCTATCCTGCGTGCCGGTGTGTATGGCAGGGCTGCCATTATGGCACCGATGGTTGTAAGCGTGGACGAGATCCTGCGCCTGAGGGCTTTCGTCAGGGAAGCTATGCAGGAGCTGGAGGATGAGGGCAAGGAGTACTCCAAGAATGTACAGCTTGGTATCATGGTTGAGACACCTGCGGCAGCAGTGATGACGCCGACCTTTGCCAAGTATGTGGATTTCTTTAGCATCGGAACTAACGATTTGGTGCAGTACACGTTGTCTGTAGACCGTGTAAATCCGAATGTGCATTATCTCTACAATCACTTCCATCCGGCTGTGCTGCAGCTGATTCAGCGTACTATCAAGGCCGCCAACGACCATGGTATCTGGGCTGGTATGTGCGGTGAGATGGCCAGTGACCCTTATGCAGCCGTTATTTTGATGGCTATGGGCATCAATGAGCTGAGCATGAGTGCGCCTTCGATTCCTCGTGTGAAGGAAATGATCAGGTCTGTGACCTTTGAGGAGGCCAAGGGGCATCTTGCCAAGGTTATGGAGATGGAGACCGGTGAGCAGGTTCTCAAGTATCTCCAGGAGGCCATGGAGCGCTGATAGGTGTTGCTAGGTGTGGATAAATGACAGGTTATGCACAGTATATGGCCACGATGTGGATAAAATTGTGGATAAGTCCCAAAGTTTTGTGTATAGCTGATG
>JAEDOE010000259.1 GCA_016302095.1 Anaerovibrio sp.
ATCCTTTGCCGCTGAAAAGTGAAATCGCCTGTGTCAACTGCGGTCAGTGCGTTATGTGGTGCCCGTCCGGTGCCATCACGGAAAAGCGCAACATCAAGGAAGTGCTGGCAGCTATCGATGATGATACCAAGCATGTGGTAGTGCAGACCGCACCGGCCACCAAGGTATCTCTTGGTGAGGAGTTCGGCATGCCGCCTGGCACCAGCGTTGGCAACAAGATGGCTGGCGCATTGAAGGAAGCCGGTTTTGATGCAGTATTTGATACCTGCTTCTCAGCCGACCTGACCATCATGGAGGAAGCATCTGAGTTTGTTCACAGGCTGACTGCGGCAAAGGATGAGATTCCGCATCTGACCTCCTGCTGTCCTGGCTGGGTAAAATACTGCGAGTATTTCTATCCTGAGCTGATGCACAACCTGTCCACCTGCAAGTCACCGCAGAACATGATGGGCGCTACCATCAAGTCCTTCTATGCTGACAAGATGGGCATCAAGCCGGAAAACATCGTCAATGTTTCCATCATGCCTTGCACTGCCAAGAAGTTTGAGGTGGCCCGGGATGAGCTGGAGGTAGACGGCAACCGGGATATGGATTACGTTCTGACCACCAGGGAGCTGGCTGTGCTTTTGAAGCACAAGGGCATTGATCTGAATACCGTGCCGGAGCGGGAGTATGACTCCGTGCTGGGCGAGTCCACAGGTGCAGGCAAGATTTTCGGTGCTACCGGCGGTGTTACCGAGGCGGCAGTCCGTTCCGCTTATTTCTTTGCTACCGGCTCCAATCCGCCTGCTGACCTTCTGTCCTGGCAGCCTGTCCGCGGCATGACTGCGGTCAAGGAAGCAACTGCCTCTATTCCTGGCGTTGGCACAGTAAACATTGCGGTCTGCCATGGCCTGGAAAATGCCAGAAAGCTTCTGGACGGCATCAAGGCAAGCGGCAGCAGCAAGTGGCAGTTCATCGAATTTATGGCATGCCCTGGCGGCTGCATCGGTGGCGGCGGACAGCCGAAATCCACCGTAGCTGCTCAGAACAGCGCCAAGCTGAAGCGCATCGAAGCCATTTACAAGGAAGACACCGGCTCCGCCAAGCGCTGCAGCCATGATAATACCGAAATTCAGTCCGTTTACAAGGAATTTTTCGGCAAGCCTCTTAGCGAGAAGGCTGAAAAGTACCTGCATACAACCTTTGTAAACCGTCATGACCGGTTATTTAGTTAAGGAGGGTTGAAATAAATGGCTGTATTAGTAGATATTACAAAATGTATTGGCTGCGAGGGCTGCAGCGTTGCCTGCAAGATGTACAATGGCCTTGATTTCAAGGCGAAGCCTCGCAATATAAAGGATGGCCGCGTGGAGCTGGATGACAACCGCTGGACGGTGATTCAGGAGTTCCGCCCGGATGACAAGCTGAGATTTGTCAAGAAGCAGTGCCTGCACTGCCTGGAGCCTGCCTGCGCCTCTGCCTGCTTCTCCAAGGCGATTCAGAAGGACGAGAAGACCGGAGCCGTGGTTTATTACCCTGACCTGTGCGTAGGCTGCCGCTACTGCTTGGTAGCATGCCCGTACTCCATTCCTAAGTATCAGTGGAATGAGCAGTTCCCGCAGGTGGCAAAATGCCAGATGTGCGAGGCGCGGGTTGAGAAGGGCGATGCTCCTGCCTGCGTATCCGCCTGCACCACCGGCGCATTGATTTCCGGTGACAGGGACGAGCTCATCAAGAAAGCTCATGAAATCATCAATTCCGACAGCCGCTATGTGAACCATGTCTATGGCGAGCATGAGGTAGGCGGTTCCCAGTGGCTCTACATCTCCGATGTGCCTTTTGAGGAGCTGGGCTTCAAGCAGGTCAGCGAGACACCTGTTACCAGCTACACCAAGAGCTACATGTCCAAGGTTCCTGGCTTTGCCGCTGCCTGGGCATTGTTCCTGGCAGGCCTTTCATTCTACAATCATCGTGTGGAAAAGAACAAGAAGCAGGATGATAACAAGCAGGATAAGGAGGGCTGAGCATGAAGGTATATAAGTGTTTTAGAATTTTGGGATGGGACTTTACCGTCACCCCTACTCGTTTTGTCCTGACAGGCCTCGTGCTTTTGATGGCAGCTACCGTGCTGTTCCGTCTTTTGACAGGCTTCCAGTACGTCACCAACCTGACCGATGAAACTCCGTGGGGCATGTGGATTGCATTCGACGTAATGTGCGGCGTAGCCCTGGCGGGCGGTGGTTATTCCACTGCATTGCTTGTGCACATGTTCCGTTATGAGCAGTATGAGATTGTGGCGCGGGGTGCCCTGCTGACATCCCTGCTGGGCTATGTGCTGGTAATGGCAGGATTGTTCCTGGATATCGGCCAGTGGTTCAACTTCTGGCGTCCGTTCGTGTCCTGGGGACACACCTCGGTACTCTTTGAGGTATTCTGGTGTATTTCCCTTTATACCACCATCCAGAGCCTGGAGTTCTTCGAGATTATTACCGAGCGTATCCTGGTGAAGAAGCTGCACAGATATGTAGTCAAGATACTGCCTGTGCTGGTGGTAATCGGCCTTATTTTCCCGGTACTGCATCAGTCCTCCCTGGGCGGCCTGTTCCTGATTATGAAGGAGAGGATGTTCCCACTGTGGTGGAGCGAGTTCCTGCCGATTTACTTCCTGCTTTCTTCCTTCTTCGTTGGTTC